>JAQIDF010000238.1 GCA_027858145.1 Prolixibacteraceae bacterium
GTCAAAATAAATAAAGAAGATATAAATCAGTTAAAGATAAATTTTTTCATATTAAAATTGAAAATAGATAAATTGATTTTCATTGAAGTTTCCCATAATCATAATCGTAATAACAATACCTAAATATAGACTGTATCGAATATAATTATTTTTTACTGTAATTATATTTTCAATTGCATATTGTTTATCACGTCCTAACCATTCAATTATAATAAATATGGTTATTAAAATAATTGTACTAAATGCTAATCCCATCTGAGGGAAACGAGGAAACGATAACAATGATTTTGAAAAAATAGTTGACAAATAATTTAAAGCGTGTCCAATATTTTCTGCTCTAAAAAATACCCAAGCCAAAACAGTTAAACTAAATGTAATACCCATTTGATAAAACTCTTTTAATGTTGGTAAATATTTACCTTGTGCAACGGTATTTGTATTTTGCCTATTCTTATTAAGTAAAAGTAATGGCAAAAAATACAAAGCATTCAATGCTCCCCAAACTATAAAAGTCCAATTTGCACCGTGCCAAAATCCACTAACAATAAATATTGCAAAAGTATTTCTAACTTTCATCCAAGTGCCACCTCGACTACCACCTAATGGAATATATAAATAATCTCGAAACCAAGTTGATAAAGAAATATGCCAACGTCTCCAAAATTCGGCAATATCTCTTGAAAAATATGGAAAAGCAAAATTTTGTTTAAGATTAAATCCGAAAAGCCTTGATGTTCCAATTGCTATATCAGAATATCCAGAGAAATCACCGTAAATTTGAAATGTGAAGAATAATGCTCCTATTACTAGCGTACTTCCTGAATAATCAGCTGAATTGTTAAATATTTCATTTGCTATTCGTGCTGAATTGTCTGCTATCACTATTTTCTTGAATAGCCCCCATAAAATTTGTCTTAATCCATCTACGGCTTTGTTATACTCAAAAGTTCTTTTTTTATAGAATTGGGGTAATAAATTTGTTGCTCTTTCAATTGGTCCAGCAACTAACTGAGGAAAGAAACTAACAAATGCAGAAAAAGCAATAAAGTCTTTTGTCGGTTCAAGTTTTCTTTTGTAAACATCAATTGTATAACTCAAAGTTTGAAATGTGTAAAAACTAATTCCAACAGGTAAAATAATATTTAATCCTTGTGCATTTATTGGTGTTCCAAAAAACGAAAAGGCTGAAACAAAATTGTCAAGAAAGAAGTTGTAGTATTTGAAAAATCCTAAAAATCCAAGATTTACTAAAATACTAACCCAAAGCAATATTTTTCTTTTCGATATATTTTCTTCATTTAATAATCTTCTACCAACTGAATAGTCAACCAATGTACTAAATAAAATAAGTGATAAAAATCGCCAATCCCACCAGCCATAAAATGTATAACTCGCAACTACTATTAAGTAGTTTTGAAGTTTCAGATTTTTATTTGCAACAAACCAGTATAAGAAAAATACTATTGGTAAAAATATTGCAAAATCTATTGAGTTAAAAAGCATTTATTTTTCTGTTCTTTTAATGTTCGTAATCCTGTTTCTTTGTATGACGCACAACGTTAAGTATAAGAATAGTAGCCGACTGCGTGGCACTTTCCGGTCAAGTTACGAAAAAGTTGAAGCGGGCTACAACCCTTGAATTTACTACTATTTCGGCTATTATTTTTATATATTGTTATGGCTCGTAATTCCTGTTTAGAATGGCAAATCATCGGTTTCATTAGAGTTTCTACCTAAATCATACCACCCTGATAATTGCAACCAACATTTCGGTTCTTCATCATCATTAAAAGAAACCCACCTTGCAAGAGAAACCCTAATCAACGTTCCTGCTGGAATAATACCAACCTCTTCTTCAAAACCCTTAAATTTAATACTTCGCCAACCATTATTTGATGGATATTGATATCTAGTTCCTTTATATTCCTTTTTTGTTAATGGTTTATCACTTATCCAAAAACCAACACTATGACTAGGTATTCCACCATTTTTATCCATATACCCGCTTCCACTTTGCGTCCATTGGATTAACCCATCGAATAAAATATCTGGGCTTCCTTTCCAAATAGGAATGTTCCTTTTTTCTATAAAATCTTTTACAGTAATAGAATCCTTAAGTCTTCCTTTAGACACGCGGCTTTTAACTAAAATATCTTCAACATGTGGAGGAGTATTATTACTCCGCTCTTCATATTCAATTTCCCAAGCCTGATTCGGCTCCAAGTCTGTATCTTCTGGTTGATTGTGTCCATTCATATCAAGAAGGCGAACATATTTACCTTTCAATGTTAAACCTCCTATACAACTTTGCCCATTCATGTGGGTTTTTGAGAGAATTAGAACAGTGGATTTCATAAATGACGAATGTTATATTTAAAAAGGGACTGTAATTTATCTGTCACAATTGAACGGTGGCATGCTTCTGCAGCTTCTTCAACACAAAAAAGAACTACATTGTTAGCTCCAACATTTTCTAAATTTTCAATGAATGTATCAAAATCAAAGTTCTTTAGAATTTTGCTTTTATAAGCAAGTCGGAAAACTTGCCCTAATTCTTTTCTATCTCGCTTTTGTTCTCCTTTTTGCAAATCCGCTTCCTTCTGTAATTCTCTAATTTCCGATGTTGGAGCAAGTTCTAAAACATGGCCATATTTAATTTCTAATTCCGAAAGTTTTTGCTGTAATCTCTGGCTATTAACAAAAGCATATTTTGAACCACGAACACCTCTTCGTTGTCTGATATCACAAAATGTGTCAATTTTATTTTCTGTCAACTTATTAAAAAACTCGGCTCTATTCTAATTAAAGGATGATTTTTATTATCTTCGTGAAAAATTTATACATATGAGTGCACGGGATGAAATTTTACTGCTATTCACAAGCCTATCGGAGGAAGAGAAAAGCAAAGTACTTCACGAGCTTAGTCAAGCATCAACAACAGAAGAGACTGTTCGTATTGAGGAAGCTCATGTAGTTTGCTGCCCTCACTGTGAATCTAAGTTATTCGTAAAGAACGGGAAGCGAGGAGAAATTCAAAAATATAAGTGTAAAGCCTGTTGTAAGGTATTTAGTTCCAAAACAGGAACTACTTTACACCGTTTGCAAAAAACTGACAAGTTTGAATTGTACAAGTCTTTAATGTTGGAATCTTATTATCCTTTAAAGCAAATAGCCAAGAAGGTTGGTATATCAATTCAGACAGCATTCGATTGGAGACATAAGATTTTGTCAGGAACAGCAAAGGATGATAAAGCATTTGAAGGAATTACAGAGATTGATGATATCTGGTTTTTATATAGTCAGAAGGGCAGGAAAGGTCTGGATTATTCCAGAAAAAGAGGAGGTAGTAAGCGTGCTGGAGATAATGATTTCCAGGCAAAGCTATTAATCACAACCGACAGGAAGAAAACAACCGACATGTCATTGACCCGGATTGGAAGGCTAAGGAAGGCTGATATAGAAAGGAAAGTAAGTGGTAGATTCTCGGAGGGTTGCGCATTGGTATCTGATAAACACAGGAGTATTGCAGCATTTGCAAAATCAGAAAACCTAAACCATGTAAGTTTCAAGGCTTCCGAACACTCAGCAGGAGGCGAATATCACGTAAACAACATTAACAATATGGCAGAGGGGCTTAAAACTATTATTAATCGTACTTTAAAAGGGGTTTCTACGAAGTACCTTGAAAACTATGCCAACTGGTATCAGTTAAGAAATAAGAAACTTAATGCCTCAGAAGTGGCGAGAATGTTATTACAAAATAAAAATACAACAAGCATCCATATAAACCGGGAAGCAAGATACAAATGGTTTATTGAGAACTTCTCAAGAAGAACCTACAGGTGCCCTGTCAAGAAAACATATCAGTCAATGATAGCTCCTGAAAACTTGGCGAAACTAAATTTAGTATAAATCAAACGTTAGTTAGAACAGAGCCATAAATGTTAGAAACAAAAAATGTAAAAAGGAACACTAACAATTTGGTCATAATCAACAAAAAATCGTTATATTGCTTATTAGGGAAATTATATTTTCATATAACAAAAGAATGTACAAACAAGCCATTTTTTTAATACTTCTAACATTATTCCTTTTAGCTGCAGATACGCGTGGTGCTGAAGTTATTTATAATCGTAGCGAACAAATAAAGCTAACCCACCTTTACGTATCGGATATCGTTAAGGATAAAGCCGGCTACATGTGGCTGGGGACCTCTCGTGGCCTTAATCGTTGGGACGGATACAACTACAAATACTTTTTGAGTGATAAAAACGATTCATCATCCATATCGAACAACCAAATAGTATGTTTATTTACTGATAATGAAGGCATGATATGGGTTGGAACTGCAAATGGGTTAAACCTGCTTGACCCGGTGAGTGAAAAATTTACTCATTACCTTCACGCCCCCAACGATTCCAATTCAATTTCATCAAATTCAATTCGAAGTATAACCGAAGACAAAAATGGTAATTTATGGGTTGGCACTAAAAACGGCTTAAGTTTCTTTGATAAAGAAAAACAGAAATTTCATCAGGTTAAATTCCCTGCCCCAATTGCCAACGACGAGAACTACAACGAAATAAGAAGCTTATTTTGCGATTCAAATGGGATTTTATGGGTTGGTTTTAATTATAGTGGAATACTCGCCATCAATTCAAATAGTAATGAAATGCATTTCAAAATGACATGGGATGCCGAAAACCCGGAAAACTCTTTTATACCCAGCATTAACGATTTTCACGAAACCCAGAATGGCTCAGTATTGATTGCAACATGGGGCATTAAAGTACTTGAGGCAAATATCGGAAGAAATGGAATAATCATGAAATCATGGGCAGGAAATAAAGCCATTGATTCGGATATTGTAATGTTTGTAAAGGAAGATGACAATAACAACATATGGATCTCTGACTTTTATAATCACATATCATGTATCGACAAAAATTTCAATATTATCAGCCAGCTTGAAACAAACGATACCAAAACAGCTGTTCCTTCAACGCACATTTCATGCATGAAGAATATTAACAACCGGCTTTGGATCGGAACTTACAATCATGGTTTCTACCAAATAAATTACAAGCAAAAACCGGTATCATCTCTGCCTTTTTCTGACACACCGAACCAGAAGGAATCGTTTCAGGTTATGAATTTAACCCATATACCACCCAACAAAATAGCAGTAGCTACGACCAACGAAACCCTGTTGATTTATGATGAGGACAAACAAGTATTGGAGAAAATACCACACCCCTACCCATCAACACAATCTGTCCACTTCGATTCAACTTCAGAAGTTCTTTGGATTGGAAGCTACTCCAATTCCATAATGAAATATAATCTGGAAAAAGAAGAACTAACCAATTATGAACTATTTCCTTCTGATTTTACACAGTTTTCTATTAATTCAAACGATTCGCTGGTTTTTATATCCTTATGGGCAAACGGGGTACGGATATTCAATAAAAACACGCAACAGGTTTTTTATCCCGGAAAAAATTCTGATGAAAGATTTTTTTCTTCGCTCGATTTCTTCTTAGATGATGATGTGTTATGGATCGCAACCAACGAAAATGGTATTATGCGATACAACATAAAACAAAAAGATTTTAAAACGTTTCCAGTACCCTCAACAACTCAAAGTATTTTACCCAGCAACCAATTCAACCTTATTAAAAGACTCAATAATGGTAAGCTTATTGTAAACTCAATCGAACTTGGACTATGTTATTTTGACCCTCAAAATAAAATTTTCACCCCGGTGGGGGATTCTATTGGGGTTAACGCTTTACATTTTAAAGCCATAATTGAAGACAACAACGATAATTTATGGCTCATCAGTGAACGTAGCGCCATAAAAACCGATTATGAATTTAAAACCTACTTTGCATACACAGTCAACGATGGGCTTAAGTATGGGATTGAACACAACGGAGCTACCTATAGTCCACACAGCAACTATATTTATTTAGGAGGGCAACGAGGGCTTCAACGCTTCTCAATAACCGAAACACTACAAACAAGTTCCTTTCCCGATATTGTTATTACTGGTTTTTCAATATTTGACGAAGATCTTAAACCTGCAAGCAAACAACTCAATGGTAAAGGCATTAGTTACACCGACACCCTTAAACTCAATTACAATCAGAATTTTATTACCTTGAGTTATTCATCTATGTTATATGATGCACAATCGAATAACGAATACCGATACCGCATGGAGGGAGTAAACAATGACTGGCATGTTGTGCCTTATAGTCAGAATTCAATTACATACTCAAACCTTTCCCCGGGAAGCTATAATTTCTATATTGAAGCATCAAATGAACATGGGGTATGGCCGGACAAATACACCCAGTTAACAATTATTATAACCCCTCCTTTTTGGCAAACTTTATGGTTCAAGATATTATTTATCCTGACAATAATTATTGCCGGTGGTTTATACATTCAGCACCGTTTACAGCGCATCACTATAGAAAAGAGGAAGCTTGAGAAACTTGTATCACAACGCTCTGGAGAATTAATTCTCGAACGTAATAAAGTAATGAATCAAAACAGAGAACTCGAAAAAGCCAACCAATTAAAAAATAAGTTTTTTAACATTATTGCACACGATCTCCGCTCTCCCATGTCATCAATTGTACAGCTTAGCGAATTACTCCGCGATACCAGGTCAATGTCAGTCCATGACAAACAAGAAATAAAAAACAACATCGCACATTCTGCAAATTCAACTATGGAATTGCTTGACGATTTATTGGTATGGGCAAAGAGTCAAAACAGCAACATAGAGTACAATATCGTACGTTCAGATATTTATCCGGTTATTGAGCAAGAACGTAAAAATCTTAATTATCAAGCTGACAACAAAGGTGTTATTATTGAAAACAATGCGGCAAAAAACATATATGCTTATTTCGACATAAGTTCAATCCGCACAATTCTCCGAAACTTAATATCTAATGCTATAAAGTTCTCCCATCCCGGAAAGAAAATCATCATTGGAAACGAAATTAAAAATAACGATGTCATTGTTTCTGTAAAGGATGAGGGAACAGGAATCGCAAAAGATAAAGCGGAAAAACTATTTAAGCAACAAAATATTGAAAGCACGAGCGGCACTAATGGAGAAACCGGTACTGGATTAGGGTTAAAACTGTGTCATGAATTTATTTCAAAAAACAATGGAGAAATATGGGTAGAAAGTGAGCCGGGCAAAGGTTCTACTTTTTATTTTTCACTCCCTTTGGCCAGCTCACCAGCGTAAGTTATCGTAAGAATTCTTTTATAAACGCATCTCCGTTTAATAACCCGAAAGCACCCTCTTTGACGCTCTCCTCATCGTATTGATTAACCCCGTCGGGTTCATCGCCTGGCTTATAAATTAAAAATGGAATCGGGTCGTGGGTATGTGTGCGTAAATCGCAGGGGGTCGGGTGGTCGGGCAAAATTGCAATTGCCAGTGGTTCGGCAAGCTCATCGGCAGCCTTAACGATATGTCGCACAATCCGGTTATCAAGATATTCAATTGTACGGGTTTTCAGCTCAACATCACCTTCATGCCCGGCTTCGTCACTTGCTTCAACATGTAGATACACGAACTCGGAACCATTTTTCAAAGCGTTAATGGCAGCCTGTGCTTTACCTTCGTAATTGGTATCGTACAAACCTGTTGCCCCTTCTACTTTCAATACTTCCATACCGGCATAAACACCAATACCCTGAATTAAATCTACCGCTGAAATCACCGATGACTTTTCAATACCAAACATCTCTTTAAAAGTTGGCATCTGAGGCTTATACCCTGCCGACCATGGCCAAACAGAGTTTGCTGCATCTTTTCCATTTTCGGCACGTTTTTTATTTACAGGATGATCTGCCAGCAACTCTTGTGATTTTAAAATTAAATCATTCAAAAGTTGGGCAGTTTCATCTGCACTTTCTTCATTCGATTTAACCAACAATGGTTTAAAAGGTTTTTCAGGAACATCATGTGGCGGGGTGCAGCTTACATTTTTGTTTCCGTCTTTAATCACGAGTAAATGGCGGTACGAAACACCCGGATAAAAATGAACACGCTCATTTCCCAATTTTTCATTCAAATACTCAATTAGCACATGTGCTTCTTCGGTAGAAATGTGACTGGCTGAATGGTTTTTAATATTCTCACCATCAATACAAACCAGGTTACATCTCATTGCCAGATCATTTCCATCAAGCTCAACGCCCATACTGGCAGCTTCGAGTACGCCACGTCCTTCATAAACTTTACGTACATCGTACCCCATAACGCCCATGTTGGCAATTTCGCTACCCGCAGGCATTTCAGGCGGAACTGTTGATAGCAAGCCACACCTGCCTTTACGGGCAAGCTCATCGATATATGGCTTTTTGGCATGCATTAAGGGTGTTTTCCCGTTTAGTTTTTCAATGGGCAAATCGGCCATGCCATCGCCCAATATTATAATATGCTTCATACGTTTAGTTTTTTTTAGTTTTACGTTTTAACCTTCAACATCATCCAGTTCATCGGTGCGGTCGATGGTGAAATCACCACCATAAAAATCGCCGCCATCGGGAAGAATAAGCCTATAATCAAGAAGATAACCCAATTGCATGGTTCCTGACTTCAGCGTAAAATCAATGATGTGACCCCCTTTTCCCCGGCTCTCGTCAATAAAATGAAGGTGTAACCCTGTAACGTTAATACCTTCGGCATACGCCGGACAATAAAAACCGATAATGTCGCCTTTAACATTCTCAAAAGTAAACTCAGGCTGATTTTGAGTAACCTCAACCAACGGCGGGTATGGTTTTTCTTGTGCCGGGACACTGCGTGTATGCATGTAAGAAAATTCCCCTTTAATTTTTACCAGGTAAAATATGTTTGGCGTAGGAAAATAATCAGAAAAATCAGATTTCAGTGAATCATACCTTAGCCCGGAAAATGTAAATGCAGTATCTGCAATTAATGGGGCTACCGCTGCAAAGGGTGTTTTCACAGTATCATTTAATATGTAAACATTTCCGTCGGCTTTTACCTGAAAAACCGTATCGTTAAAGATCACCATTTCACCATCGAGCCCATGAAAAGTACCAATGCCATAATCGCCATGTAACTTTAAATCTCCAATAGGGTAAAAACCATCGTAGAAACCTTGCAACAGGGCATCGATAACCGAGACCTGTGTCAGCACAGGAGTTTCAGACTGAACAGTGCGATTTGCAATATCCTCGTCGCACGAAAGAAATAAGAATGTCAGGATCAACAAATAAAAAATGTTTCGCATGGGTTAGTTTTAAATGTTAGCAGTTCTGATAATATCGGCAAAAACACCTGCCGCAGTTACCTCGGCACCTGCACCATAACCCTTAATTTGCAAAGGATATTCGTTATAGCGTTCGGTAGTTAGCAGAATAATATTGTTGCTGCCCTCCAGGTCAAAGAATGGTGAATTCTGTGTCACTGCCTTCAACTCTACTTTCGAATTATTTTTCTCGAAAGTAGCGATGAATCGCCATTTTTTATTCTCAGCAGCGAGTTTATTGCGTTCGTTTTCAAACTGCGTATCAAGCGATTTTACACCATTCCAAAAGTCATCCATTGAACCTTCAAACAACGATTCGGGTATAAATTTCTCAACACGCACATCCTCTTCCTCCAAAGCATATCCGGCCTCACGCGAAAGTATCAGCAACTTACGAACAACATCTTTGCCGCTCAAATCTACACGCGGATCAGGTTCTGAGAAACCGGCATCGCGGGCCATTTCAATTGCCTTGCTTAATGGTACATCGTTACTTAGCGTATTAAAAATAAAATTAAGGGTACCCGAAAGCACAGCCTGTATTTTCGTAATTTTATCTCCACTGTTAATTAAATCTTTGATAGTCGAAATTACAGGGAGCCCGGCACCAACATTGGTTTCAAAAAAGAATTTTATACCCTTTTGAACAGCCGATTCTTTTAACTTTTTATAATTAGCAAACTCCGAAGATGCTGCAATCTTGTTTGCTGCCACAACTGAAATACGGTTCTCAAGAATTTTATGATAATATCCTGCCAGATCTTCATTTGCAGTACAATCAACAAACACCGAATTGTACATGTTCATATCCGCCATTTGGTCGGTAAACTCATCAAATCCCGATTTCTGAGATGATTGTTGAAGCAGTTCATAATAATTTTCAAGATCGACACCCTCGCGGTTGAACAGCATTTTTTTGCTGTTAGCCACTCCTACAAGCTTAAGTTTAAGTCGCTGTTCTTTATAAAGCTTCTCTTGTTGATTTTTCAACTGGTCAAGAAATATGCTGCCAACAGTACCTATTCCCATCAAGAATAAGTTCAATTCTTTGTGCGAACTCAGGAAGAATGCTTCGTGCACCACGTTAAGGTTTTTCCTTAAATCTTCGGTACGAACCACCCACGATATATTCAATTCGGATGCCCCCTGGGCAATCGCCCTTATATTTACGCCATTTTTACCCAGAGTATTAAAAAGTTTACCGGCAATACCGGCACTTTCCTTCATATTTTCACCCACAATGGCCACTATCGAAAGATCATTTTCAGGCAACACACCGTTAATGTAGCCTATACCTATTTCGTGTGCAAATTCACTTTCAATAGCTACCTGTGCCTTTAAAGCATCGGTCTGCTGTACGGCAACCGATATTGAATTCTCAGATGATGCCTGTGAAATCAGAATAACATTAATCTTTTCTTTTGCAAGTGCCGTAAACATCCGCATTGCAATACCAGTAACCCCAACCATACCGGCACCCTGTAATGTAAGTAAGGTTATTCCCGATATGGATGAAATTCCTTTAATGATCCGTTCATTCCCGGCTAATTTATCATAGCCAATTAGAGTACCCTGTGCTTCAGGATCGATGGTATTTTTAATGCGAATCGGTATTCTTTTACGATAAACCGGCAAAATTGTAGGCGGATAAATCACTTTAGCACCAAAATGCGACAACTCCATCGCTTCGGCGTAGGTAAGGTAATCAATGGTATAAGCCTTACCGATCACACGCGGGTCAGCAGTCATGAACCCATTTACATCAGTCCATATCTCAAACGATTCGGCATCCAGTGCCGCAGCATAAATTGCTGCCGAATAATCAGAGCCACCACGCCCAAGTGTGGTATATTCATCTTTTTTACTTTTGGCTACAAAACCGGGGGCCACAGCAACTCCGGTAAAGCCGTCAAAAGCATTTCTTATCCTGGTATTGGTTTCTTCAAAATCAACCTCGGCCTTTATAAAATTACTGTTTGTACTAATCAAAGCAGAGCTGTCGACCCAACGTGCTTCTAAAAATGAAGCAATGATGGCAGATGAAAGCATTTCGCCCATACCACCAATACGGTCGAGCGTTTTATTTGTAAGTTCGCCCAACAACGAAACCCCTTTAACCAGGTTCTCGAGCTCATCAAGGTATTTCTGCACTTTTTGCCTGACATTTTCCTGTTCAGGTTTTTCGATTATCGCGTTGATGGTTGTCATGTGGTGGGTCGTGATTTCCATCATCTCATTAACATCGAAGGTTCGCGTTTCAGCTGCAGTATTAGCCATGGTAAGAATCTGGTCGGTCACCCCTCCAAATGCTGACACAATTACAACTACGTCATCACTCTGACGTTGAATAATCTCTTTAACTTTTTGCAGGTTTTCAATACTACCTACTGAAGTCCCACCAAACTTTAAAACCTTCATGAATTTTGAATTTATAATGATAACTATTTAAAAAAATACAACACGAGAACTATCGTATGGTTTATACAATAATATTATTGATTAAATTTCATATCAAAAGAATTCAAAAATACGCACTTCTGCAAAGCAACACAAAAGAAAAAGAGATGTTAATCAAAACAGTTAACGTTCAGTGAGATTTTTTATATTCAGAAGCGCTCATTCCAAATTTATCCTTGAAACATTTCCTGAAGTACGAAACATCGCTAAACCCAACACTATATGCAACTTCAGAAATATTCATCTTGTTTTGTTTCACAATTTGTGCTGCACGGTTTAATCTCAATTCCCTAACGAACTCTTTAGGCGACATATCAGTAAGTGCTCCAATTTTCCGGTAAAGTTGCGTACGGCTAACCATCATATTTTTGGCAAGAAATTCAACATCCAACTCCTCGTTGGCAATATTCTTCTCAACAACATCTATCAGTTTTTTCAGAAATTTCTCATTTGGTGAGGCCAGTACAATATCTTTAGGTTTTAATACCATTTCCTTGCTGTAACGCTCACGCAAAGATTTTCTGACACTGAAAATATTATCCACTTTTGCCTTTAACAAACCAATATCGAAAGGCTTTGTTAAATAATCATCCGCACCGGCATCAATCCCGGCCAACTGATTTTCGTTTGAGCCCAATGCCGACAACATTATAACCGGAATGTGCGATGTGCGCTCGTCCTTTTTCAACATACGGCAAAGATCATTTCCATTCATCACAGGCATCATTACATCAGAAATTACGATATCCGGTACGTTTTCAAGAGATTTTGTCCATCCTTCTTTGCCATTGTTAGCTTCAATTACCCTGTATTCAGGTTCGAAGTGTGAACGAATAAAACTCCTCAAATCCGGATTGTCATCCACCACTAATACAATAGACTGATTACCTGAAAGAATAGAACTATTTTCAATACTTCTATCCTCTGCGAGGGCATCGCTCAATTCGTTCAGGCTCCCCCCTTCACACTCTGAATCCTCATCATAAAACGGAATAAACACCGAAAACCGGCTTCCTTTGCCAATCTGACTGCGTACACGAAGATGACCATTATGAATTTTTACCAGTTCCTTAGTCAAAGCCAGGCCAATCCCCATACCTTGCGGCTCAACGTCGGTACTGCTTTTTATACGTCTGAAGCGATCAAATATTTTGGATAAATCATCGGGGGCAATTCCAATTCCGGTATCGGTTACTTTTATTTTCACATAACGGTTATATTTTGATTGAGCAACATCTAACGGAGGAATTAAGTAGTTACTGTTTTCAACATCGTCGGCAAAAACCGAAGATATTGCCACTGTAATCTCACCATTTTTCCGGCTATACTTTATGGCATTTGAGACCAGGTTATTAACAATTTTTTCAATTTTATCGGTATCAAAACATATAAAAACAGAAGGTTGGTACGATTTAATAGTAAGCATAATGCCTTTATCTTCGGCTGTAAACCGGAATGCTTCAACAATATTTTCAACAAAAACTTTCAGATTCCCCTTTTTAAGTTCGAGTTTAACATTGCCGGTTTCAAGCTTACGATAATCAAGAAGTTGGTTTACCAGTTTCTTAAGGTTAACCGTATTTCTTTTTATAAGCTCTAAATTGGTATTAATGATCCGGTCTTTAATATCCATCGACATTATTTTGTCAAGCGGACCAAGAATAAGTGAAAGCGGGGTACTTATTTCATGAGAAATATTCATGAAAAACTGATGCTTAAGCCTGTCAACCTCTTTCATTTGCCGGGCAGTTTGCCGCTCAAAAATGAGTTCTTGTTTAATTTTTTCACGATTACGCACCATTATTATTATTACATAAACAACAAAGAGCAAAAATAATATTGAGAGCCCCCTAAACCAGTTTGTTTTCCATAGAGGAGGTGTAATAACTACAGAAAGCTTAGCCCCCTCTTCATTAAACAAGTTATCGTTGTTTGATCCAACTACCTTGAATATATATTCACCGTGGTCGAGATTGGTATAGGTTGCCAGCCTGGCTGTTCCAATGTCGTTCCACTCCCGGTCAAAACCTTCCAGCTTATATTTATATTTGTTTTTGTTACTGTTGGCATAATTTAATGCCGTAAAGTCGAATGAGATCATGTTCTGATCATAATTCAAAACAATTTCATCGGTAAGCGAAATATGTTTTTTCAGGAATGCATCTTCTCCTGATTTTGAAACAGCAACTTCTTTGTTAAAAATTCTGAAGCCTGTTATTGCGATAGGAGGGACGTAATTGTTACGACTGATTTTATCAAGAAAAACAAAATCGACCCCTCGCTTACCACCAAAAGCCAGGCAATTATTCTTTATCTTGTGATATGCTCCATAGTTAAACTTATTATTCAACAAACCGTTGGTACTAAAGAAATTTCTGAATTCTTCTCTTTCGATATCAAACCTCGACAAACCATTATTTGAGCTTATCCATAAGGATTCATTGTTGATGTTTATCAAACCATTTAGTACATTATTGGGCAATCCGTCGTCAGTTGTGTACCTTTCTACAATCTCAAAATTACTGTCCATTTTTATCAGTCCGTGCCCTAAAGTCCCCATCCACATATTGCCATAAACATCTTCGCACAAAGCACGGCTTTGAATATCGAATACTTTGTATGAATCGAAAGGCTTAATCAGTATTAACTTCTCTTTATCGGCAGAATAGACCCACAAATACCCACGGCTATCTTCATAAATCATCGAAGCCTGCCCCATTTCATCAACCTGATCGTAATGCTGAAAAGTTTCAGATTGAACATCGAAAAGATCGAGCCCCTTAGACGTGCCGACCCATATCCTGTCTCTCGAATCCCTTACAATAGACCACACCTCATTATCACTAATTGACCCGGCATTTTCAGGATCGTTCATGAACACCCTGCACACACCTGTTTTCGGATTGTAGATATTCATCCCCCCGAGATATGTGCCAATTAAAACATTGCCGTTATTGTCGGGGCAAATCGCTTTTATGCAATTTTTTGACAATCCGTCATCAGTGGTTAAATATTCAGTTGAGTTATTGTTTGGACTATAAATATTAACGCCCCCGCTTTCCGTGCCAATCCATAACTTATCGTCTTCATCTTCCCATATGGTATAAACATCACCATTTTTCAGTTTATTGGGGTCGTAATGCTTAGCTGAGAGATAAGCGAATGCCTGCCTGTCGAAGTTTAAATAGCTTAACCCGTTGCGTGTTCCAATCCATAAATCACCCTTCTTATCAATCAACAAGTCTAATACTGAATTGTGAATAAGGCTGTATTGATTATCGACCTGATAGGCATAGCGTACAATTTTTCCGGTGTTAGAATCTAAATTATACAAACCACCACGGGTTCCAAACCACATATCTCCCGAATTGTCTTGAGTAATTGACCGGACTGTTGTTGAACGAACTACATCGCTATCGAGTGTCACAGCCACAGATTTCTGTGCCACCGTATCGATTTTATACAGACCACCTAAATATGTACCAATCCAAATAACACCCCTGTCATTTCTGAATATTTCCCATATTTCATTTTCGCGTTCATCGTATTGATTTCCGGTCAAATAGGTCTCGGTCAGAACATTATTTTCATCTAAAATTGCAATCCCTTTATTGGTGCCAACCCATAATCTGTTTTTTTGATCTAAAAACAACTTCCGGATACTGTTGCCGGGCAATTCGCTGTTACTTTTATTTAACGTAAACTCAAATTGTTCAGTTTGTGGGTTAAAGTAACTCAAACCGTCTTCCGTGCCTAACCATAAATTATTGTTTCGATCCTGAATGATTTCATAAACCGAATTGTGAGATGAAGCTTGATTTTTATATTGATGCAATTGACTGTTATGTCTTGAATATTTGAACACTCCCTGAAAATCTGTTCCAAACCATATGTTACCCCGTCTGTCTTCAAATATTACACGAATCAAAGCATTTTTATGGGTACTGCCGGCCACTTCATTAAATTCGAAAGTCTCAAATTCATATCCGTCAAAAAGAAAAACACCATAATCGGTACCGATCCATATCCACCCTTCACTATCCTGAAAAACGCAGTGAATTTTCTCATCATCCAACCCATTGGAAACATTATAGTTTTGGAACAACGAACTCATTAACATCTCATTGCTTGCATTTGCTAATTGAAATGCAGTAACCAAAATAAATATGACAATGATTTTTTTCATCAACACAATATATAAAAAAAAACCAAAGGTGCGATCATCACTTATCAACAAATGATTTTCACACCTTTGGTTTCAATAATTCAATTTTTAGTTTTTAACAAACCAGAAACTAACATCTGTAAATGATGGTCAATATTTTACTATTTCAATTTTTCATATTCCAAACCTGCCAAAATAAAAGGACCTACAGCTTTGGGGTCATTATCACGCTTTTCTTCATTTATGTAGTAATCATAACTAGCATCGCGATATGGATCACCACCTAAGCCAGCCACTGCACAAACAGGCGTTATTGTTAAGCTTGAGTCAGGATCAATTTCAATTAAATGTTTTATGGTTCCACGATAAGCTTTAACAGCATGATCCTGATATTGATCCTTTGGAAGATACCCATTATTTACAGCTTTCAGTAAGAAGTACGCGAACATTGAACTGGCCGAACCTTCAAGATAATTACCTTCCCTTTCGCCCTGATCTACTACCTGATACCAAACGCCTTTTTCTTCGTGTTGATATTTTACAATTGCGCTTGCCAGCCTATTTACAATATCAACAATTGATTGATACTTTTCGTGATCTTCAGGAAAATAATCAAGTACATCAACCAAAGCCATGGCATACCAACCCATACCGCGCCCCCAAAAATGCGGAGAGCAACCGGTCTCATTATCAGCCCATTTTTGATCACGCGATTCATCCCAACCGTGATATAATAATCCGGTTTGTTCATCACGCGTAACTTTTTCAACGTTGATTAACCATTCTGCAATTTCATCAAGACTCTCAGGTTCATTATTCTCGACAGCATACCGTGCATAAAAGGGCGCCCCCATATAAACACCATCGAGCCACATTTGGTGCGGATAACGTTTTTTATGCCAAAAACCCCCTATCTCTGTGCGTGGATGATTATCAAGCTGTTTCCTTAGCGTTTCAATAGCAACTTTATATTTTTCTTCTCCGGTTATATCATATAAGTCAAACAAAAATTTTCCGGAGTTAAGTTTATCAATATTGTAATCTGATTGTTTGTAAGTCTTTATGGTCCCGTCTTCTTCAATTAATGAATTGGCATAATACTTCGCGTAATTTAAAAAAGTTTCATCATTCGTTTTTTCGTAAACCTCAAGCATGGCCATACTGATCAAACCAAAAGTGTATGTCCATTTTGGCTCTTCACGTCCTTCAATGCTCCATAAGTCAGGATAATCATCGATTACTGTTTTGGCCATCAAAACCGAATAGTTTAAACCATCATCAAAGCTTCCATCTTTCTCTTTGTCGCCATTCGCTTTCGTATTACATGCTGCAAACAAAAAAACAGCTATCAGCATTATTATGTCTTTTTTCATCTTAAAAATAAATTTTCTGGTTTTAATACATTATTATTCCTTCATTAAAGCTGCAAACAGATCATTCGTTTTTATTGAGTCTTTTTTACTAAAAAACGTTTTGTAACATTATTGTTATACCTCATGAAATACACACCATTATTCAGGTTTTGAATGTTTATTGACACAGTATTACCTCCAAAACCTGACAGCTTAATTTTTTTAACAACTACACCTGTAATATCTATAATAGTCAGATCACAACCGGGTATAAGATGCTTTACATCTACAACAATCTCTGATGATGCAGGATTGGGATAAATATACAAAATATCGTTTTCATAATCAAAATAGCGCTTCCGTTTCGTCTTCATTTCAGCAATGGAATCGAATTCAAGTGATGCCATAATAAAAGGTCCGATTCCTTTACCATCGTTACTAACAATGTCCGTTTCATTAATGTAATAATTATAACTTCCATCACGCCCATATCCTAATCCTGCACTCCGGCATATATTATTCAGGCTAAGTGTACCATCTTGCTCAGAAATTAAATGTTCTAAAATACCCCTGTAGCCTTTCTTCGCTATTTCCTGATATTTTTCATCAACATAATTCAGCCGCACCGATTTAGCTATAGCATAAACATACATACACGAAGCAGAGGCTTCAAAATAGTTTCCTTTACCAGATGGTTTATCAACAACCTGCCACCACAACCCTGTACTATCATCCTGATACACAGATATCGAAGCAACAAAGTCGGATAAAATCCGAATAATTTCACCTCTGTCCTGATGATCTTCGGGTAAATAATCAAGGACATCAACAATAGCCATTGCAAACCATCCCATTCCGCGCCCCCAAAATGATTCAGAAACTCCGGTAACCGGATCTGCCCAATCTTGCTCTAAACTCTCATCCCAACCATGATAATAGAGTCCTGTAATTGAATCTTTTAAATGTTGATGCATTAAGAGTATTTGATTCGATACATCATCAAACGCATCCAGATCATTAAATACTTTACCGTACTGAGCATAAAACGGACTCCCCATATACAAGCCATCAAGCCACATTTGATTTGGATATCTTTTTTTATGCCAAAAGCCCCCTTCGGTTGTCCGGGGTTGAAGTGTAAGTTGCGCTTTTAATCGATCTGCAGCCAATTTGTAACGCTCATAGCTGGTTTGTTCATATAAAAAAAGCAATGCACTTCCTTCTCTTATTTCATCAATATTATACTTTGAAATATCATAGCTCTTGATTGATCCATCAGCATTAACAGCTTTATTTACGGTTCGAAATATATAATCGAAGTATTTCTGCTCTCCGCTGGCAAGCCATAAATCCTGAAAAGCTTTCATTACAGTTCCTGTCACATAGTCCCAATCATCGTAAACAACCGGGTGCCTTTCCATAACAGATTGTGCCATTTTAATTGAATAACAATCATCATTGTTTCCTTGTTCGGCATAAAGCTTAATACTTGTAGCCGAAAACAAAACAAGCAATAATATAAGTCCACTCAGCCTTTCCATAGATCATCAGTGCTATAGGTTCCACATAACTTAGTTATCGCATCAATTATTAACATTAGAAAGGGCTTTTCAAATTGGTTCCTTTCAAGAAAAGTCCTCTAAGAAAAGCCCTGACTAATATCAATATTAACTCAAAAGATTATGAGGAAAATATTTACTCTATTTATTTACGAATTATACGGCCGTTAACAAAGCCATTACCTGTATCAACACGATAGAAGTAAACGCCTTTACTCAACTGGCTTGAATTACATTTCAATTCATGTTTACCAACAGACAAGCTTCCATAACTAAACGCTTTTACTGATTGTCCATTTACGTTGAAAATATTTAACGATACATCAGAACGCATTTTAAGGTCAATTGATAAATTCAATTCATTTGTGAATGGATTAGGATAAACCAACACATCCATGTTATTTTCAATTGCCAGATCCTGAACACTTGTTCCTACATCGTTAAAATCATCTACAAAATCAGGATGCCAGTAAACTGCACCAACTATTTCACCATCGTCAGCCGCGTCATACAAATCTGAGTTTCCAACTGTAAAGTCACCATTATCCGGATCCGTAAACGAAGGATCGACACCGTCCTGATTATCTGACAATGACAACTGTTCCTGATTCAATATTGGCTGACACTCGTAAAGAACATTATTGTTAATTGTTATATCGTGGAAACCATTTGCATTTTTGAAAATCAGACTTCCATCGTTGCCTGAAGCCTGGTTAGCATACAGGTTGTTTTTGAAATCAATATCGAGATTTGCTTCAGGTATTTCATCTTCAGCTGTTTTCTCATCGTTACCAATTAGCTCCTTATCGTCGGCAGATGTAGATAAGTTATAACCTGTAATATGGTTAAAGGTAATTGGCTGAGTTGCATCTTCGCCATATACCCTGATCCAGGTAAACTGCTGTCCAAGATTCCACATTGTCACATTCTCAAAAACCCACTCTGAACCATTTGAGTTAAAGTTTTTAGTATAAATACCATGACCAGAACCACTGTCGTAAATAAACGAATTCTGAATCGTAAGATTTCCTAAAGTAATATTGTTGGTATATGATCCATCATCGTTAAAAATATCGTCAGTTGTGTTATGCAAACGACAACGATTTACATAAAGATTAACGGTATGATCTGAAGCACCCATTGGATCGAAAACAAACGAACCACCAAAAGCATCAACATCAATACCAATTAACGATAAGTCGCAATTTTCATTTAATGCAAAAACCTGAATTGATGTAAACATGTTCGAGATAATCGGCATATTCTCCAATGCCGGCAATTCAGGTGCAGTTTCAGCCTTGATGGTTAATTTTTTATCAATCACTAACGGAGAAATAATGTCATACTGTCCACCATTTTGAAGAACAATTACATCGCCAGCGGCAGCGGCTGCAACAGCAGCATCAAGCGTACCCATACCTGGTTCTAGAACATCACTCGATCCTCCACCAGCTACAGAGAATGCAATGATATAAGTAATTTCATTTTGTTCATCCTGTGATGTTACTTTGATAACCGTATTTCCGGGTACCGATTCAGCATCAACCTGGTTCACAACTGCATTTTCATCAGAAGTAGTAACCGTTAACTCAGGAACAGCTGTAGTTCCTTCAGGCAATTCAACAGAATAATTAGTTACATCTGAAGAGAATGCAGGACTCAATTCTCCTTCACTTAACACAACAGAAGCTATTGTAGCATCATCAGAGAGAACAATACCTGGTGCAGAATAAGTTCCACACAAATAGGTCATCTCATTGATGATGAGCTGAAAAGACTCATCGGTATACTGTGCATAGTTCATTTTTTTAGGATCGCTGCTATCATCTGCCCCCATTTGAATATAAGTACGGAACGATTGTGGTGTAACGCCTGAACCCTCATACGTTTCAACACCAGGCTCCCAACGAGCTGCAAGTACATTTCCATTAGCTTCGGTAGTTTCAGCATCAACAATAGAAGCCAACAATTTACCATTACTTGCGGTTGCAAAAGAATCAACACCGAAGCCCATATAATCATAGAACCATGTCATATAGTCCATTTTATCATCAGCACCGATATTAACACCTATAAATGCAGAATCAGAAGGATTAGCAACCAAAGCTTTAGTAATACGATCCATGTTGCCATCTGATGCTTCCCCTATTTCGCGATTTAATGATCCGCTATTCAAAAACTTCAAGCGACTGTTACGAATTATATAACCAGATAGCATCAAAACAGGAACTTCAAGTTCAGCCCAATCTTCAAACATTTTAAAATCGCCACTGCTAATGTTACGGCCAACAACTACCAAATCAGAATTATTGAGTTCAACCTTATTGATTGCGCCTCCTTCTCCGGGGTAGGTTTTTGTAATGTTTTTGTAACCGGCAAACATTAAATCGTCAATTACCTTTTGGTCGTAAAGCACATCGTTTTCATCAACATTTCCTTCCTTAACCATATATTGAACACTCTTACCAGTACGGACCAAGTAGTTCATTTCATTAAGAATCAGTCGGAATGATTCAGGAGTATACTGCACGTAATTAATCTTTTTTGGGTCGCTTTTATCGTCGCCTCCCATTTGAATATAGGTACGGAACGATTGTGGCGTAACGCCTGAACCATCATACGTTTCAACACCAGGCTCCCAACGAACAGCAAGTACATTGCCATTAGCTTCGGTAGTATCGGCATCAACAATAGAAGCCAGCAATTTACCATTGTTTGTTGTTGCAAATGAATCAACCCCGTAAGCTACATAGTCGTAGAACCACGTCATATAGTCCATTTTATTATCCGAAGAAGCTATATCCATGAAAGAATAATCTTCGGGGTCGGCAATAAGAGCCTTTGTTACCCGGTCCTTGTTATCATCAACAGCATTTGTAGCTTCGCGGTTAACCGAACCCGTATTCATATACTTCAGACGGCTGTTACGTACAATGTAACCCGAAAGCATCAATACCGGCGTTTCAAGCTTAGCCCAGTCTTCGGCCATTTTAAAATCGCCACTACTAATATTGCGGCCAACAACTACCAGGTCGTAACCGTTTAATTCATTCACATTTATCGCACCACCTTCACCCGGGTAACCTAATGTCAGGTTATAACCGGCATCGGTAAGGTCGTCAATCACTTGCTGATCCAATAATACATCATTGGCATCAACATTGCCATCTTTTGTTATATAGTAAACATCGCCAATATTAAGTGAAGGCGACACCTGACTATACATTTGTGCACTTACCAAATATGTACTGACAAGAATAAACGATAATAACAGTAAAAATTTTTGTTTCATAATGATTAGTTTTAGTTATACTCTGTTGTTTAAAATGCATTATTATTTTGTTTAATTGTATCCGGGGTTTTGAATAAACTCATCGGTATTACGAATTGCATCAAGTTGTTCCTGAGGGATAAAACGTAGAGCATGATATGGCTGAACAGCTCCCGCATCGGGGTTATGGGCACTAACACGTTCTACTAATTTACCTGTGCGTTTTAAATCCCAAAAACGAAGGCCTTCAGTTGCTAATTCACGGGCACGTTCATCCAGTATAAAATCAATACTAACATCGGCACCCGATTCAATTCCATAACTAGCCAGCAAAGCAGCACCATCGCCACCAATAGCCCTGTTATTGGAAAGCTCAAGCAAATATTGATACGCAGAAGGCGCATCGCCGTTTTCAAGAGCAGCTTCAGCCATAATTAAATAAATTTCAGAAATGCGGATAACGTAGGCATCACGTTT
>JAQIDF010000282.1 GCA_027858145.1 Prolixibacteraceae bacterium
TCGCACCGTGGTAAAGAGTTTCAGGCCGTAATGGATGATGCTGTTGCTTTGGTGAAAGAATTACTTGAAGTTCCCGAAGGTTATGAAGTCTTGTTTTTACAGGGCGGGGCAAGTATGCAGTTTTGCATGGCACCTTTTAACCTGATGAAGAAAAAGGCCGCTTATTTAAACACAGGCGCCTGGTCAAAAAAAGCTATCAAAGAAGCAAAATTCTTTGGTGAAGTTGTTGAAGTAGCCTCATCGGCCGATACTAATTTCAACTACATCCCTAAGGGGTACAAAGTGCCTTCTGATGTTGATTATTTCCATTTCACATCGAATAATACCATTTTTGGCACCGAGATTTTTGTAGATCCCGATGTAGATGTACCGGTGATTGCTGATATGTCGTCTGATATTTTCAGTCGTCCGATTGATATTTCAAAGTACGACTTAATTTATGCAGGGGCACAGAAAAATTTAGCTCCAGCTGGTGTGGTTTTGGTAATTGTCAAAAAAGATGCACTAGGCAAAGTTGACCGTGAAATACCAACCATTCTTAATTATCAGACACATATAGATGGCGGTTCGATGTTTAACACCCCACCTTGTATAGCTGTTTATGCCGCATTGCAAACATTAAAATGGTATAAGCAACGTGGTGGTATTGCCGCTATGCAAAAAGATAATATTGAAAAAGCAAAAGTATTGTACGACGAGCTTGACCGCAATAAGCTATTTAAAGCGGTTGTACCTGACCCTGCCGACCGTTCGGTAATGAACATTTGTTTTGTAATGACTGAAGGCAACGAAAATCTACAGGACGAATTTCTTGCTTTCGCCGGAACAAAAGGAATTGTTGGCATTAAAGGCCACCGCTCAGTAGGCGGTTTCAGGGCTTCAACCTATAATGCCCTGCCCAAGGAAAGCGTTCAGGCACTCGTCGATGCGATGAAAGAATTCGAATCGAAAAATTAAATAGATAAATCTTAACAAACAAAAACCAAATTCCAAACAGTAATTCTGCTTGCTGGATTTTGGTTTTTTATTTTTGGGATTTACGTTAAAACGAGTTGTTATGGCCAACGTATTAATTGCAACTGAAAAACCTTTTGCCGAAAAGGCAATTAGTCAGATTACCGCTGTTCTTGAACAAAACGAGTTTTCGTATCAGTTTTTAGAAAAGTATACTTCGAAAGAAGAATTGCTTGAAGCTGTTAAAGAAGTCGATGCATTAATTGTTCGAAGCGACAAGGTAGACGAAGAAGTTTTGAAGACTGCCGAAAATCTTAAAATTGTTGTAAGGGCCGGAGCCGGTTACGACAATGTTGATGTTGATGCAGCAAGCAAGAATAACGTGGTAGTGATGAATACACCGGGCCAGAACTCAAATGCTGTAGCCGAACTTGCTGTGGGGTTGGCATTATATGGATTGCGTAACATGTTTTCAGGTACGTCGGGCGGAGAACTGCGCAGACGTACAATTGGCTTGCATGGTTATGGATATGTAGCCCGCAACGTACATCGCATTGTGCGCGGCTTTGGAATGCATCCGGCCGTTTTTACCCGTTACAGCCGCACGCAGGCTGTTTCAGAGGGGTTGCAGGTAACCGATTCGTTAGAAGAGCTTTATGCCATGTCAGATGTGGTCTCTATTCATGTTCCTGCAAGAGACGAACATATTAAATCGGTAAGCTTCGATGTGCTGAAACATCTGAGACAGAACGCGATTATTGTTAACACGGCCCGTAAAGAAGTGATAAACGAAGACGACCTGATTAACTTTATGCGCTTCAGACCCGATGTGAAATATCTTGCAGATATTGCTCCTGACCGAATTGCTGAATTTGAAAAGCACTTTAAAGGGCGTTTCTTCTTTACACCGAAAAAAATGGGAGCACAAACCATCGAGGCCAATATAAATGCAGGCGTGGCTGCGGCTGAACAAATCGTAAAATTTTTACAAAACGGAGATAAAACTTATCAAGTAAATAAATAATGGCAATAATTAAACCGTTTAAAGGGGTAAGGCCCCCTAAGGAGCTGGCACAAAAAGTCGCTTCACGGCCTTATGATGTGCTCAATTCTGTTGAGGCACGCGAAGAAGCAAAAGGAAACAATTATTCTTTGCTTCGTATTATCAAACCCGAGATTGAATTTCCTGAAAATACCGACGAGCATTCTCCTGAAGTTTACGACAAAGCTGTTGAAAACTTTAAAATGTTCCAAAGCGAAGATTGGCTTGTTCAGGATAAAAAAGACTGCTTGTACGTGTATGCTCAAACCATGAACGGCCGTACACAATACGGGTTGGTGGCCGCCGCATCGGTCGACGATTACCTGAATGGCGTAATTAAAAAGCACGAACTTACCCGTGCCGATAAAGAGGAAGACCGCATGAAACACGTGCGCAACACCAATGCCAATGTTGAACCGGTGTTCTTTTCTTATCCTGCTGTTGATCAAATTGACCGCATCATTAAGAATGTAGTTGAATCGAAAGAAGCAGAATACGATTTTGTTGCTGAAGACGGGTTTGGCCATCACTTTTGGGTTATTGATGATGAAGAAACCATTGGTAAACTGGTTGCTTTATTTGGCAATGTGCCTGCTACTTATGTGGCCGACGGACACCATCGTACTGCAGCTGCGGCACTGGTAGGAGCCGAAAAGCGTAAGCAAAATCCTAATTACGACGGAAGCGAAGAGTTTAACTACTTTTTGGCGGTTCATTTTCCCGATAACCAACTGCAAATTATCGACTACAACCGCGTGGTGAAAGACCTGAACGGACTTACTGCCGGTGAAATGTTGGATAAACTGGCCGAAGATTTTGATGTTGAAAAAATAGGTTCAGAAATTTGCAAACCCGATGAGTTGCATACTTTCAGCATGTATCTTGAAGGGAGCTGGTACAAATTAGCAGCCAAAAGCGGACGTTACGACGATAACGACCCCATTGGTGTACTCGATGTTACCATTCTTTCTAATATGGTGCTCGGTAAACTGCTTGATATTAAAGATTTACGTACCGACAAACGTATCGACTTTGTAGGTGGAATTCGTGGTCTGGGTGAATTGAAAAAGCGCGTTGACAGTGGTGAAATGGCAGTGGCTTTTGCTCTTTATCCTGTATCGATGCAGCAACTGATTAACATTGCAGATACCGGAAACATTATGCCACCCAAAACCACCTGGTTCGAACCAAAACTACGTTCGGGACTGGTGATTCATACGTTGGATTAAACAAAGCTGAAACACTACGGTGTTTTTAAATAATGCCATCTTCTGTTAAAGGGGATGGCATTTTCTGCTTATTAAGTTCAATTATTTAGTAAGAGAAGTTATATATTTTTTCGCAATCTCCCTATTAACAAGACGGCCTTTTCTTAAGCCTGCATAGTCTTTAGCCGAAGAAAATTCCCAATCGGCAGCATTTTTTACTAATCCGGCATAAACAGAATTTTGATGAATATAATGAAAACAGGTCCCGGGATACTCCCAATCATCGGGGTAATTATTAATGGTTGTAACACCATCTTGAAGGTAATACGATGGGCTTACCCCTTGCGGACAATTTACACATTCAGTTTTTGTTCCTTCCTTGATGAGCTTTCCTGTACGTTTATGCTCTTTATTGAATGCCCTTGTATAAGAACGAAGCATTATTCCAATGGAATCGTTAAATGAACGTGTTCT
>JAQIDF010000320.1 GCA_027858145.1 Prolixibacteraceae bacterium
GGTTGGTGTGTTTTATTGGTTCTGGGTTCTTTTTTCTTGTGTCTGTTTTCCTGTTGTTTTAAGGCCTTCATCAACCGGGGTTGTCTTATCGGCATTAATCATCAGTATGTGGTCGTTTATGGTTTCTGAACCTTCACCACTTAAATTAAAATACGTATGGTTGGTTAGGTTACAAACTGTTGCTTTGTCGGTTGTGGCTGTGTACTCAATGCGCAAACCATTATTCCCCGTAAGCTCATAAACCATCGATATTTCGAGGTTTCCGGGATAGCCCATTTCACCATCGGGTGACAAATAAGTGAATATGATTTTTGAATCGTTTACCTGCTCAGCATCCCAAACTACATCAAAATAACCTTTTGGGCCGCCATGTAAGTGATTAGGGCCATCGTTAGCCGGTAAATTAAAAACCTTCCCGTCGAGTTCAAATTTGGCATTGCCGATACGGTTACCATAACGCCCGATGGCTGCACCATAAAACGTTTCGCCACCAGGAGCCGTATAATCATCAAGGTTGTCGTAACCAAAAGCTACGTCTAAAGGATTACCATTGGCATCGGGCACACAAATGGCAACAACACGGGCACCAAAATTGGTTACTTTTACACCCATACCATTATTGTTAACCATCGTGTAAAGAGCTGTTGCTCTCCCATCGATTGTTTGTTCAAAAGCTGCAGCATCAATATTATCAACAACATCGGTAAAAACCGGTTGTTTTTCTTGGTTACACCCAAAAATAACAACAACCAATGCAATCGTAAAAACTGCTTTTTTAATTTTCCAATTATTCATAGTATCGAGTTTATTAGATTATTGCAACTGTATTAATACTACAGAATGCGCAGGTATTTCTACCAACATATTACCATCTTTTGGCTTTTCAACATCAAAATTTTCAATCTTCACCTTTTCATTTTCTCCAAAGTCGTTACGATCGGTGATTTTTTCAGATGTTACAATTTGACCTGTAACTGATTTATATTTTTCATCTCCTACATAACATTCGAGTGATATTGTTTTATCTGGATTTGCATTTGAAAGTGTAATATTGGTTACACCGTCTTTTATCGAAGCTGAAGATGTTAAAGCAGGTATTTTCTCCCCTTCATATTCGTAATCTTCAGTTAGCAAGTCTCCCGGGATTAAAGTAGCATCCTGATGAACGTTGTACATTTTGAAAACATGATACGTTGGTGTTTTAACCATTTCAGGACCATCGGTTAAGATCATAGCCTGTAACACATTCACAATTTGTGCAATGTTTGCCATCGAAATACGTCCGGCATGGTTGTTAAAGATATTCAGGTTAATTCCGGCCAACACTGCATCACGAACGGTATTTTGCTGCTGTAAAAAGCCGGGATTTGATCCGGGAAGCGGATCGTACCATGTGCCCCATTCATCAACAACAAGAGATACATTGCCGCGTGGGTCATATTTATCCATTATCTCGAGATGCTTTTCAATCAGCTCTTCTATTACCATGGTATTTTTCAATGTTTTAAACCACATTTCTTCACCAAAATCGGTAGAAGAACCCTTATCGCCCCAATTGCCGGTAGGCAAGGTATAGTGGTGCAAAGAGAGCCCCTGTACAAGATGATACTTTCCACGTAGACCGGCCATCACTTTTTCGGTCCAGTTATAATCGCCTGATGATGGACCAACAGCAACCTTCTGAAATCCTTCACCACGTACATAACCGGCATAATGACGGTAAATATCGGCATAATATTCAGGGCGCATATCACCACCACACCCCCAGGTTTCGTTTCCAATTCCCCAAAATTTCACATCCCAGGGCTCTTTACGACCGTTCTTTTTACGAAGTTCTGTCATCGGGCTCTTATTGTTTGACGTAACATATTCAACCCATTCGGTAGCTTCACGAACTGTTCCCGAACCTACATTAATACTCAAATAGGCATCAGTACCAATCAATTCACACAAATTCAAAAATTCGTGCGTCCCAAAGCTGTTATCTTCTGTAACACCACCCCAGTGAACATTTACAATTGACGGGCGGTCTTCTTTAGATCCAATACCATCCTTCCAATGGTAGGTATCGGCAAAACACCCACCAGGCCAGCGTAAAACAGGAACTTTTAATTCTTTTAGGGCATCAACAACATCAAGGCGGTAACCATCAACATTGGGGATATCAGAATCCTCGCCAACATAAATACCTCCGTATATACAAGTACCCAGGTGCTCGGAAAAGTGTCCGTAGATATTCTTATTGATCGTTGTTTCAGCCTTTTCGGGATGAAGCACCAGCATATTTTGCGACCACGCCTGCATGCTTGTAAACGATAATACCAGCATTCCTAAAATTAATTTCTTCATAGCTTTAAAATATTAGTCATTAGTAAATTAGTCAGTTGTAAATTAGTCAGTTGTTATTAGTCATCAGTCATTAGTGACTTAGTAATTGTCTACAAATGACTAATGACCAATAACTATTGACTATCAATTAAATATTTCCAAGCTTTTGATATTGCTTGTATATTTCAGCATACTGCTTCACATTCTCCTTTATCGGGTTGTATGTTTTCTCATAGCCCTGCCCCATTGCTTTTTGAGCTTCTTTTATGTTGCCGTAAACACCTGATGCAACAGCAGCAAACATGGCAGCTCCAAGCGCAACAGTTTGTTCTGCGCGTGCTACTTTTATTGGCATATCCAGCACGTCGGCCATGGTTTGCATTACGAAAGGTGATTTTTTGGCTACACCGCCAATTCCTACAACCGAATTTATTTCAATACCATTTTCTGCAAAACGGTCAACAATTGCTTTTGAACCAAATGCTGTTGCTTCAACCAGCGCACGGAAAATGCGGGGCGCAGATGAACCAAGATTTAATCCGGTAATTGAACCTTTCACATTTTGGTCGGCATCGGGTGTACGCCTTCCGTTTAACCAGTCAGTAGCTACAATGGTAGATTCTTCAACCGGAATTTTCATTGCTTCTTCTGATAAGGCCGGAATAATTTTATCCTCAATGGTTTTAGCTTTTTCCTCATCGTCGAGAAATTGTAATGGCCAGGCCAATACATTTTTGAACCACGCATACACATCGCCAAAAGCCGACTGCCCGGCTTCAAGTCCAACCATTCCTGGAATTACCGAACCGTCAACCTGACCACAAATACCAGGTATCAGCTTGCCTTCCATTTCTTCGTAAGGAGAAACAATAATATCGCAGGTTGAAGTACCAATTACACGAACCAATGTATTGGGCTCAATTTCGGCACCCACAGCCCCCATGTGACAATCAAAAGCGCTTACGCCAACTGCCACATCGGTTGATAACCCAAGCTTTTCGGCCCACTCAGAGGTTAGTTTACCAAATGATTTGTCGCTGGTATGTGTTTCGGTATACAGGTGCTCGCGCATTCCAACAAGCTCAGGGCCAAGCTCATCAAGAAACTCTTCAGGTGGAAGACCGTCCCAATCGGGATGCCAAAGTGCTTTATGACCCGCCGCACAACGGCTACGCTTAATTTTATCTAATTCGGTATTACCGGTTAACACCGCCGGCAGCCAGTCGCAATACTCAACCCACGAAACGGCTTTTTGCTTCAATGCAGGATCGATTCGCAACATGTGCAATACTTTAGCCCACACCCATTCTGACGAGTATATTCCGCCTTCGTATTTAGTATAATCAACTTTGCATTTGCGGGCCAGATCGTTTATCTCATCAGCTTCTTTCACAGCTGTGTGGTCTTTCCACAGGATAAACATGGCATTCGGATTCTCGGCATATTCAGGCAACATTGCCAGTGGAGTGCCATGCCCGTCGGTCAATGCCGGTGTACTTCCGGTTGTATCAAAAGCAATACCTGTTACATTTTCTGCAACTGAAGGATCACACTTTGCTAAAGCTTCTTTTATGGAAGCTTCCATAACCTCGATATAGTCGAGCGGATGCTGACGATACTGGTTTTTCGACGGGTCGCAATACTTCCCCTCAACCCAGCGGGGATAGTTTTTTACGGAAGCAGCTAACTGTTCACC
>JAQIDF010000328.1 GCA_027858145.1 Prolixibacteraceae bacterium
ATTAATTCTTTCAGGGTAAACGATGCAACACTTAACATGTACAGCACCAAAAACCATCCCTCTTTCAACTTCGATTTCCTGACAACCGCTTTCGCCGATACAAGCAATCAGGCACAAACAGATACGCTCTCTGATCAGGGATGGGTTTTTAATCTTAATAAGGTGTACCTGCGAAATTTCAGACTCACATACAACGACAACTACGCCGGGATGAATGTGTACGTAGCGATTGGAAATTCAGAAGTAAAAGTTGATAAGATTGATCTCAATAAATCAATTTATGCGATTGATAAATTATTTCTGGAAGGCCTGACAGCCAATGTTCGACAAGTTGAGACCACCAACATACAAAAAAATAATACGGGCATAAAACTGCCTGAATTGTCAGCAAAAAAACTACAGATTAACAACGCTTTAGTAAGTTATATCGATTCGCCTGGCTGCCTGTCTGTTCTCACAAATATCGATCAGAGTGAGATGAAAAATGTACTCATCGATCTGAATGAGGAGTTTTTAACCGCTGATGATATCTTTATGTCGGAAAGCGAAATTAGCTATCACAATTTCAAACCAGCTATAACTGATGATTCCAATCCTGTCAATTCTTCTTCTGAAAACAATTGGACTGTTACTGTCAACAAGCTAAAATTCAACGATAATTCGTTTAGCTATAAAGTGGGCGACGCGCCGGCATTAAAAGATGAGTTTGATCCCGACAACCTCGATTTCAAGCAGATGAATCTTACGGCTTCCGGCTTCTACTATTCTTCGGAACTAACAAAAATTTCAGTTCAGAAATTCAGCGCCATCAATCAAAATGACTTTGTAATCAACAGCCTTTCGACCGATTACAGCATGGATGAACACTCTATTGTAACGAAAAACCTTAAAATCACAACCCCTTACTCTACCATCGATGCAGATTTCAGTATTCAATTTCAATCTCTTGATGCATTTGTGAAGACCTATCAATTTAGTGATCTGAACCTGTTTATGCGAAACGTAACTTTCAAAAATTCCGATGTGCTTTATTTTAGTCGTACTTTAAGCGAACAGCCGTTTTTTCAAAACAACACAAACACCACAACCATCACCGGAAAGGTTAATGGGCCAATGAAACGGCTCACCGGGGAAAAGCTGGTGATAAAAACAGGTAAAAACACCCGGCTCAAAACTGATTTCAACATTACCGGACTGCCTGAAATGAGCACTGCCATTTTTGATTTTCATAATCTGACTATCCACTCTGTTAAAAAAGACCTGAAGATGGCGGAATCATTCATCCCGGAAGATATTCAACTTCCCGGGAATATCGATTTACAGCTTGCTTTTAAGGGAACAACGAAATCGTTTAATACAACTGCAACAATGAGCAGCAGCTTTGGCGATGCCAGCCTCTCGGCAAGCATCGATACCGATGAGAACTTCAACGGTACTGTAAGTTTGAAGCAACTCGATTTGGGACAATTACTTAACGATTCGCTCTTTTATGGGCCGGTTTCGTTAACTGCCAACGCTACCGGGCAAGGACTGGATTTGGAAACAATGAAGGGAAAGATCAAAGCCGAAGCCACGCAGCTTTTTATCAATCAGTATAATTACCATAACCTCGTGCTTGATGGCACCGTGGACGGCAAACAATTTGTGGGAACTGTAAACCTTGACGATGAAAATGCTGTGTTCGATTTCGACGGGGTGGTAAACCTGACTTCCGGTCATGAAAAATTCAATTTCAAGCTGAATATGTTGGGTGCCGACCTTCAGAAACTTCACTTTGCCGATAAAGATGTACGTATGAGTTTTGTTGCCGAAGCCGACTTACAGGGTGGTTCAGTAAATGAAATGAACGGAACAGCAGGCATTTCAAATATTGTTGTAGTTAGCGAAAACAAAACTTACCAGCTCGAATCGTTGCTTGCGGTATCGGTAAACGAACCCGATAAAAGTGAACTCAGCATCAGTAGTGCCCTCATTGGCATGAAATACGCAGGAAACATTTCACCGCTTGCTTTGCCGGATGTGCTTACCGGTTTTATTAATAGCTATTTTCCTGTTTCAGACTCCATTTCCCCAACAACGAAAAGCGAACAATCGAAATTTAATTTTGATATACAATTGCACAATCACCCCATTCTGTCAGATTTGTTGCTGCCCGGGTTAAATGAATTCATACCCGGAAGCATTACCGGGAGTTTCGACAGTGAAATGAACAAGCTTAAACTTGATGCAACCATCAGAAAAATGGTTTACGGAACTACTGAAATTGAAGATTTTACCATTGCAGTAAATTCAGACATGACTGCGTTGAATTATCACATTTCGACCCAAAACATTTCAAATGCGCAGATGAGTTTATCCAATTTGTTGATTGACGGGAAGCTGGAAAG
>JAQIDF010000224.1 GCA_027858145.1 Prolixibacteraceae bacterium
TATCACAACCACCTGCCACCGCAGGAGATAGCCGATGATGTTAACTTTAAAAACCTGACTCAAATATGGCTGTATGGCGACCATTACAAATGGAGGGCTATGCGTGCCAATGGTATCGATGAGAAATTCATTACCGGCAAAGGTTCTGATATTGAGAAGTTTGAAAAATGGGCAGAAACCGTTCCTTACACTTTGCGCAATCCATTGTACCACTGGACACACATGGAATTGCAACGTTATTTCGACATCAGCGACGTGCTAAACCCATCAACTGCAAAACCTATGTTCGAAAAAACCGAAAGCATGCTGCAACAGCCCGGTTTCTCGGTTCAAAGCTTGCTCAAAAAAGTGAAAGTCGACACCTTATGCACCACCGACGACCCTTCAGACGACCTGAAGTACCACATTCAGCTTGCCAACAACAACCCGGGGTTTAAAACCCTGCCTACATGGCGCCCCGACAAAGCGATGAATGCCGATGATGCAGCAACATACAACCAATACCTCGACAAATTAAGCAAATCGGCCGATGTTGATATCAAAACGGTCGATGACCTGATTAATACCTTGCAAAAGCGTCACGATTTTTTCAACGAAAACGGATGCCGCATTTCCGACCATGGCGTTGAAGAGATCTATGCCGAGGACTTTACCAAATCCGAAATCAACAACATTTTCAACAAGGTACGCGGCGGCAATAACCTTAACAATGATGAGTTGCGCAAATTCAAATCGTTTATGTTACTCGAAGGTGCCAAAATGGATCACGCCTCCAACTGGGCACAACAGTTTCATTACGGGGTGATAAGGAACAACAACAGCCGCATGTTTGCCAAGTTAGGCCCCGATACCGGTTTCGACTCAATTGGTGACTTCAAAATCGCACAAGCCATGGTCAAATTCTTCGATACACTCGAAAGCTCCGACCAACTGGCCAAAACTATAATCTACAACATCAACCCAGGCGATAACGAAATAATAGCCACCATGTTAGGCAACTACAACAAAGGCCCTGTGGCTGGAAAAATCCAGTTTGGATCAGGCTGGTGGTTCCTCGATCAAAAAAACGGCATGATCGAGCAAATGAATGCGCTGTCGGCACTTGGCCTAATCAGCAAGTTTGTAGGCATGCTCACCGATTCACGCAGCTTCTTGTCATTCCCGCGCCACGACTATTTCCGCCGCATCATGTGCAACCTTTTCGGCGAAGACATGGAAAACGGCGAAATACCCAAAGACTTCGGTCTGGTAGGTCAAATCGTACAGGACATCAGCTACAACAACGCCAAAGAATACTTCAAATTCTAACACAATCATAAAAAAAACCGTTGAGACCATTCCCAACGGTTTTTTTAATTTATTATAGTTTAATGTATTATGCTTTTTCGAGTTTCAGTGTTTCTGACACACGGTCGCAAACATCAGCCGGTCCGAAATATTGAATTGGTCCGGGATACACAAAATCAGTTTTAACAGCCCACTCTTCGCGTTTCGATGCAAAATAATTGAATGGTTTGCCATCAAGTTCAACCAATGCTTTCTGAATTACAGGTTTCATATGACCGTGACGACGTTCCATATTCATCATCATTGTAATAGGTACACCGCCGGCAATCCATTCGTCAGCCGATGCAGTAGTGTTACGTACCGATGACATATAACCTGTTTTTCCGCTGGCAATAAGTGCTGATGCATTGTATCCTAATGAATAACAATAGTCAGCATCGAAATTAGACGGAGCTGCACAACGGCCTTCATAACCAAAGAAATGATTTTGCGAACCAAACTTACCTGAAAACTTATTCTCAAGCTTACGCTCAACCAATTCAGCTTCAACCATTTCGATTAAAAGTTTTTCTGTTTCAATTTTTGAAACCTGTACATTTCCGTGTGGGTCGCGGTCTAAGGTAAGCTGGCTGGCAATACCTTCGGGCAACGAACGGAATACAACTGAAGATGATGGTGAAAGCTTTTCAGCTACCCAGTCGATACGATGCGATTTTTTCACATGCGAGAAAGCTTGAGCCGAAGCGGTTCCTTCTGCCAAAAGATCATTCAATTCGTTAATTAAAGTTTTCATCTCAGGAATGAACTCAATCAATCCTTCAGGAATTAATGCAACACCAAAATCTTCACCATTATCGGCACGTTTAGCAATTACATCGGCAATACCATCTACAATTTCGCTTAAAGTTTGTTTCTTCCGGGCAACTTCTTCCGAAATTAAACAAATATTAGGCTGGGTTTGCAATGCACACTCTAAAGCAATGTGAGAAGCCGAACGCCCCATCAATTTAATAAAATGCCAGTATTTTTTGGCTGAATTGGCATCACGCATAATGTTACCAATTAATTCTGAATATACCTTGCATGCTGTATCAAAACCAAATGAAATTTCAATCATTTCATTTTTAAGGTCACCATCAATCGTTTTTGGACATCCAATTACCTGCACACCTGCATCTTTATTCTTGTAGTACTCTGCCAAAACACAAGCATTGGTATTAGAATCGTCGCCACCAATAACAACTACGGCATTAATGCCTAAATTTTTGCAATTTTCAAGGCCTTGATCAAATTGAGACTCCTCTTCAAGCTTTGTACGTCCCGATCCGATTATATCAAAGCCTCCTGTATTGCGGTGTTCATCAATAATATCATCTTTCAATTCAACAACATTATTATTGATAAAACCATCAGGGCCTCCTAAAAATCCAAATAATTTGTTTTCAGGATTCATTTTTTTCAAACCATCGAAAATGCCGGAAATCACATTATGACCACCGGGAGCTTGTCCACCTGACAGGATTACACCTACATTCATAACAGGAGCATCCATTTTTTTATCAGAAGACTCAAAACTAACTATTGGTAACCCGTTAGTATTCGGAAACAATTCTTTTATCGCTTCCTGGTCTGCAACCGATTCTGTTGCTTTGCCTTCAACAGCTTTTACATTTTCTTTTAAAGCTTTTGGTAATTTAGGCTGGTATTTTGCCCTTTCTTTCTGTAATGCACTAATTGCCATTGTTCTATGTTTTTATTATTTTGATTGATCAAATAACACCTTCATAAAAAGCTAAATAACAAAAGCTTGCTAATTGCTTTTCACGCAAACAAACTTACATAATTGGCTAATTATCTATAAATTAATAGTGGTAAATCAAGCTATCAAAATGAAAATTTAAACATTTATTAGCATTGCACTAGCCTGTAAAGAAGTCAAAAACATTTCCAAAGGCTGACGTACGACCTTTGTATAATTCGGTGTACCCACAGCGAATACATGAAACAGTCGTAAATTTCTTATTTTGCACGTCAAATATTTTTGCAAACGCGCCACCAGTAGCACGCATGCGATCAACTTCATATTCTCTGCTTCCACATTTGGGGCATAAATACTGCTGTCTTTCCATCGTTTGATCTTTTAAAGTGTTAAAAAACTCGTTTAAGTTTTATATGACGTTTTTGTTTTAAGAAAATTACAGTTCATGAATATTTTATGAGAAAATATACAAAAAAGCCGGTAACAAAATTACTTGCTACCGGCTCCTATCATACGTAATTACACATCAATTCATAATCACTTCTACCGTTCCAACACTCTCACTTTCAACCGAATCGTATGCTCGCGCAAACGACATTATGTTATCAACACACCTTTCAGGAGCACTAAATAATTCAGTATTCTCCTGTTTACCGGTATTTTCATTTTGTAATATGGTTGAACGTAAGGTTGTATAAAAATGATTCACATAAAAGGTAAAGATTTTCTTCATAGGCACATTCTTACTTGTTATTTTTAATCAGAACGCACCTCGATCCCTAAATATTATTTACAACAAACAAAAAATTACATTTTTGTTAAAATCAACTGTTTTTCTTCTATCAATTTGCGCAAGTTAATAAGTGCATAACGCATACGCCCAAGCGCTGTATTAATGCTTACATTGGTATGTACAGCAATCTCTTTGAAGCTCATGTCCATATAATGACGCATCTTCACAACTTGCTTCTGATCTTCGGGAAGTTCCTCCACCAAATCTTTAACTGAATTCAGAATCTGATCATTGATCATCAAATCCTCAATATTCTCATCAGAAAATTTAGTTGAATTGAATAAATCATATTCAGATGCATCATTGGAGCATGTACTCATATTCTTCTCCCTTCGATAATGGTCAATTACCAAGTTATGTGAGATCCGCATCACCCAAGATGCAAATTTACCATTATCAATGTATTTACCCGCTTTTAACGAACGTACAACTTTGATAAAAGCATCCTGAAAAATATCTTCAGCTAAATGATGATTTTTTACCGTAACCAAAATGTAGGTAAAAATTTTGTTTTTGTACCGATTAATGAGAGTTTCAAGTGAAGTATGGTCACCATCAACATAGGATTGTATCAACTCATTATCGCTCAGATTTTTTCTGTCGATCATTACCTTTATTATTTAAGTTAATTTAAGGTAGAGTTGTTTCGATAAGTTTTCTCCTATTGTTTTTATGGTGTTACAAAATGTTAACTTTGTTTCAAAAATAGGTATTTTTTATAAACACGCAAACAATTTACTGTTAAATGTCAGATAAAACAAATTTCATCGATCATATTCACATTAAAGGAGCACGCCTCCATAATTTAAAAAACATTGAACTCAAAATTCCCCGGAACAAATTTGTTGTAATAACAGGCGTATCGGGGTCAGGAAAATCAACACTTGCATTTGATACCTTGTATGCCGAGGGGCAACGACGGTATGTTGAAAGCTTATCATCGTATGCCCGACAATTCCTGGGGCGTATTAATAAGCCCGAAGTTGACTTTATAAAAGGAATACCACCGGCCATTGCCATTGAACAGAAAGTAAACACACGTAATCCGCGTTCAACTGTTGGCACATCTACCGAGATATACGACTATCTGAAATTACTGTATGCACGTGTTGGCAAAACAACATCACCAGTTTCAGGCACAGAAGTTAAAAAACAAGATGTTACCGATGTGGTCAACCACATCTTATCATTTCCTGAAAAAACCCGCATCCTTATATTAACCCCACTGAAATCGTATCACAACCGCGGACTGGAAGAGGAAATTAAATTGTTGTTCCAACAGGGGTTCACAAGGCTCGAAACAGGTGGTAAAACCATCAAAATTGACTCTTCAGAGGCTGTTGAAAAAATAAAAGAGGATAAAACAACAATCAACATAGTTATCGACCGCATATCGGTTAATAATGATGAAGATACGCTGAGCCGTATGGGCGATTCGGTACAGGCGGCATTTAACGAGGGACAAGGAATATGTATTGTTAAAGCTTTAACCGACGACGGCATAGAAGAAAAAACCTTTTCTCACAAATTTGAACTCGATGGAATTGAATTCGAAGAACCTTCTATTAACATGTTCAGTTTTAACAACCCCATTGGAGCTTGCCCGCGATGCGAAGGTTACGGAAAAGTAATTGGTATTGATGAAGACCTGGTTATTCCCAACAAAACACTTTCGTTGTACGATGATGCCGTTGCATGTTGGAAAGGAGAAAAAATGTCGGAATGGAAACACCAGCTTATAAACAATGCTACCAAATTTGATTTTCCGATTCATAAACCTGTACAAGATCTTTCACCCGTCCAAAAAAAGCTGTTATGGACAGGCAACCAATATTTTCATGGTTTAAACGACTTTTTTGCTTATCTCGAATCGAAAAGTTACAAAATACAGTACAGGGTTATGCTGGCCCGTTACCGTGGTAAAACAATCTGCCCCGAATGCAACGGTTCCCGGCTAAAAAAAGAAGCGGGATATGTTAAAGTGGCCAACACATCATTACAAGAACTGGTGCTAAAACCGGTATCGGAACTCAAACTTTATTTTGAACAACTAAGTTTTGACACCCACGACAGCAAGATTGCCGAACGTTTGCTCAGGGAAATTAATAACCGTTTAAGCTTTTTATGCAATGTGGGACTCGGTTATTTAACACTTAACAGGCTATCAGCTACATTGTCGGGGGGAGAATCGCAACGTATCAACCTGGCCACATCGCTGGGCAGCGGACTGATTGGCTCGATATACATACTCGACGAACCCAGCATTGGTTTGCATTCGCGTGATACACAACAACTAATCGGCGTTCTGAACAAACTGCGCGATTTGGGAAATACGGTTGTAGTGGTAGAGCATGATGAAGAAATAATCAGGGCAGCCGACCTTGTTATTGATATTGGCCCGCTCGCCGGTACCCATGGCGGGGAAATCATGTTTACCGGAGACCAAAATGACCTGAAAAAAGATTCGAAAAGCCTTACTGCCGCCTATCTAAATAACAATAAAAACATTGACACACCAACAATACGCCGAAAATGGAATAATTATATCGAAGTGGTGGGAGCACGCGAGAATAACCTGAAAAATATCGACGTTAAAATACCCCTAAACATTATGACGGTTATAACAGGGGTTAGTGGCTCAGGAAAATCATCGCTGGTAAAACAGGTGCTCTACCCTGCCCTTGCGAAACGATTTGGAATGTATGGCGAACAGACCGGAAAACACGATAAAATAAACGGCGATTTACAACTTTTACATTCTATTGAGTTTGTTGATCAAAACCCTATCGGAAAATCTTCACGCTCAAACCCTGTCACCTACCTGAAAGCTTACGATGAAATACGAGCGCTTTTTTCCCAGCAACAATCAGCTAAAGTACTTGGGTTAAAACCTTCGCATTTCTCTTTTAATGTAGATGGCGGAAGATGCGATGAATGCCAGGGTGAGGGCCAGATAAAAGTTGAGATGCAATTTATGGCAGACATCTATTTATCATGTGAAAGCTGTGGCGGTAAGCGTTTCAAAGAAAACATACTGGATGTAAAATACAAAGGCAAAAGTATAGACGAAGTACTTAACCTTACGGTAAATCAGGCAATTGATTTCTTCAGCAAAGAAGACAAATCAACAGAAAAGAAAATTGTTAAACGGTTAAAACCACTTCAGGATGTAGGGCTTGGATATGTTCATCTGGGACAGGCCTCAAGCACTTTATCAGGTGGAGAAAGTCAACGGGTTAAACTAGCGTATTTTTTAGCAAAAGAAAAAGCAGAACCGACACTTTTCATTTTTGATGAACCCACCACAGGTCTCCATTTTCACGATATTAATACGCTGTTAAAGTCGTTAAATGCTTTGATTTATCGCGGACATACTGTTTTGATTGTAGAACACAACCTTGAAATTATAAAATCGGCTGACTGGCTAATTGATTTAGGCCCGGAAGGTGGAAACGAGGGCGGACAAATCGTTTTTACCGGAAAGCCAGAAGAGATTGTAAACGAAGAAAAATCGTATACAGGACAATCGCTTCAATTAAAAATCAGCAACACTGAAAAATAAACCAAAAATACTTTACAGAATAAGAAAGCGATAGAATTTGTTAAACAGCATTTTCCATCGCTTTCTACTGCCTTCTATAGTTTTCCTACTCCCAATTGCTTCCAATTGCCCTCAATCACAACAATTTATCTTTACTGTCAATCAATTCATTAAGCTTCAATTGTTCTTTCCTGAAAAAATAAGCAACAATCAAAGCCGATACAAAACTGGAAACCGGCATTGACATCCAAACACCATCAAGACCAAAAAACTGAGGCAAAACAAACAACATAGGAATTAAGACAATTACCTGCCTGAGCAACGATATAAACATTGCCAGTTTTGCTTTACCTGTTGATTGAAAATAATTACCCATTACAACCTGAAAACCAATAAGAAAAACAAGCGACATTCCTATTGATAAACCTTTGGTTCCAATCTCATACAAGCGTATATCGCTATCGTTAAACAATTTGACAATGGCCCCCGGAAATGATTGGACAACAATAAAACCCAGAAATGCAATTACCGAACCAAAAACAATGCCTTTATACAACGTTTCTTTTACACGTTTGTAGTTCTTAGCTCCGAAATTGAAACCAATAATGGGCTGTATAGCCATATTAACTGCAACTACCGACATCAAAATCATCGACGAAACACTCATGATTATTCCATTGGCTGCAACGGCAATATCATTACCATAATTCACCAACTGCATATTTAACAGGCCTTGTACAACACTTGCAGCCAGTTGCATTGAAAAAGGTGCCATACCTATTAAAATAATATCCCGAACGATATTGGCACGCAGCTTCATATTTTTCAGGTAAAGGTGTACTACTGAGTTTCCTTTTATGAAATACAATAATACCCATATCGACATAAAAAACATTGAAACTACAGTAGCCAATGCAGCTCCTTTAACGCCCATGCCGAAACCAAAAATAAAAATCGGATCGAGAATAATATTCGAACCGGCACTTAGCAGCATAGTTTTCATTGCAACACGTGCATTTCCTTCACTTCGAATAACATTATTCAACGAAAACCCTACTACCTGAAAAATAATACCCGGTAATAAAATCAACAGATAATCACCTGCATATTGAAGTGTTATATCAGTTGCACCAAAAATTTCCAACAACGGATCTTTAACAAAATATATAACGACAGAAACAAAAACAGAAACCAAAATCATCAACAAAAGGCCATTTCCCAACGTTTGCTCAGCTTTTTTGTGCTTTCCTTCGCCCAAGCGTATTGAAACATTAACGCCGGTCCCGACGCCAAAAAGCATTCCAAAAGCCATGAATATAAGCATAATAGGAAAAACTATACTTACACCCGACAATGCTTCGGCTCCGACACCCTGACCAATAAAAATGCGATCTACAATATTATACAAAGCACTGACCGACACGCTGATGAATGCTGGCCAATAAAATTTTTTTATCAGAAGCCCGATTTTTTCGTTTCCTAACTCGTGGGTTTTACTCATTCAATTATTTTTGCAGTTAATATAACAAAGTGGCAGAATGATAGCGTTTTTATTTTTTGAAAACAAACAAGCAATAACAAAATATGTTTTTAAATATTGAAAACCGTTTAATTCTACACGAACAAAAATCGATAACATGGATAATAAAAAAGTAAATGACAGCATCATTAAAAAATTATATTCCAATGATTCAACACAAGTTAGTAATGCACTGGATGATATAAAACTAAACGGAAATAGTAATTACATCCCAATATTAGTAGATGTATTACACAAAAATGAAAACCAGGAGACGATTGATAAGATTTTAAAGATTCTTTCAGAAATCAAACACACCGATGCCGTCCCAGAGCTCATCAAAGCTATTGAAAACGAAAAATATGCAAATATACATGAAATGTTGGTCAGGGTATGCTGGGAAAACGGGCTTGATTTTACAAATAATTTCAGCACGTTTATCGATATACTGATTAATGGCGATTACATGACAGCATTTGAAGCATTCACCGTTATTGAAAACAGTGAAGGCACACTATCAGAAACATCAGCTGATGAATACATCAACTCATTAAATAAAGAAATAGAAAACGTACCAAAAGACAGGGCAACATTAATAAAACATACAATTGAATTCCTACCTTCTTTAGTAAAATAATTTATTATTTACTAAGTAAATTGATATCGCGTAATAGTAACTCGCGATATGATTTTCCAATAGGGAGCGACTGAACACCTTCACTTGTGTTTACTTCAACCGTACTGGTTTTTATGGTTTCAATTTTTCTCCGGTTAACAATATATGAGCGATGAATTCTGAAAAACCTCTCCACAGGAAGTTGATCCATTATCGCTTTCATTGTAAAATGAATGGTATACCGCTCATCGTATGTATTTACGACGATATAATTTTCCATAGCTTCAACCCAAATTACATCGTCGTAACTCACCCTTTTTAAGCTGGCATTGTTTCGAATAAAAAAATCATCTTTTGAAGAAGAAGAAGGCAGCATTTCTTCATGCAATTTGCTCACCGCTTTTTCAATTGCTTTTAAAAAGCGAACATAAGTCACCGGTTTCAATAAATAATCGGTAACATTATACTCAATTGCATCAAGAGCATACTTCTCCTTTGATGATACAACAATAATTTGCACGGGATGATCACCTATTGATTGCATAAACTCAACACCGTTCATATCGGGCATTTCAATATCTAAAAAGATAAGATCAATTTCATCATCATCTTTCTTCAAAAAGTTTATTGCATCGATAGCATTCGAGAAAGAGTAATATTCATCGAGTAAGTCTGTTTTCTCTACAAACTTCTCAAGCAATTTCCTCGAGAGCTTATCATCATCAATTATCAAACAGTTCATAGGTCATTAGTTATAACTTAGTCAAATGTAATTAAATAAAATATTTAATAAAAGTAAATTTTACAAATCAAATCATATTCCTTTCATTATAATATTCAACAAGCGCTTCACTACCCTTAATTGAATTCTTTAACCACTTCATAATTAATTCATCAGATTCTTCATGACTTAATTGCCAGTTAACCGAACTTTTTTTCATTTTATGGGTCAAATAATGCAACACAATTGCAGCCGATACTGAAATGTTAAAACTTTCGGTAAAACCGTACATCGGAATTTTTAAAAATGCATCGGCATTTTGCTTTACATCTTCTGATACCCCCAGTAATTCAGTTCCAAAAACCAATGCGAATTTGCCGGCTTCAAAATCAAAATCATCTAAAAGCACATCATTTTCATGAGGAGATGTTGCAATGATTCTGTATCCGTCTTTTTTTAATTGGTGTAGAGCTTTTCCAGTGTTGTTACCTCCTTCGTTATAATGATTTATTGTAAGCCATTTTGAAGCACCCATTGCCACGTTCGGATCAATTTCAAAATCGTTTCTGTTTTCAATTACATGTACATCCTGAACCCCGAAACAATCGCAAGAACGTAAAACAGCACTCGCATTCTGTCTTTGATAAATATCTTCAAGGACTACAGTTAAATATTGGGTCCTGTTTTTTACAACATTCATGAAAAGCGACATTCGTTTTTCAGTAACATATTGAGATAAATATTGAATAAGATCTTTCACCATAGTATTTTATTTAGGGCTAAAAATAAAAAAGGGAGAACAATTTTTGCCCTCCCTTCAGAATTTTTTTAAAAGCTTTTTTAAACACTTTCAGATAATTCACTTCCAGGTTTAAATTTCACAACTGATTTTTCAGGTATTTGAATTTCTTTACCTGTTTGTGGATTACGTCCTGTACGAGCGCTTCTTTTTGAAACTGAAAACGATCCAAATCCTACTAGTGCTACACGATCACCTGATTTTAAGGCTTCGCCTGTAGCTTCAATAAATGCGTCTAACGATTTTTTTGCGTCAGCTTTAGTTAGGCCTGATTTTGCAGCCATAGCATCGATTAATTGAGCTTTATTCATAAGTCGAAATTTAAGGGTTATAAAAAACTACTTTAACTCTCACAAATATATTGTTTTTACTGAGCCCTGCAAACGTTACGAATGAAAAAATACACTGAAAAGTCAGAAAAACAGGGACATTCAGAAAATTTCCACCTTTTTAAGTCAAAAATACACTTTCCACCACAATCACATTACCCACTGATATACAATGCCATATAATAATCAATCTTTTTTTTTATTGACACAAAACTAATATTATCTGATTTTTAATGCTTTATAACAATACCTCTTTGAAATGAGATATATCAAAGAAAAACAATGAAAAAATATCTCATTTTATTTTTGGGGGATTAAAAAATTCATCTATTTTTGCACCGCATTTGACAGGAAACACCTGTTACATGCAAGTTCTACTAGATTATTGGAGAGATGGCAGAGTGGTCGAATGCGGCGGTCTTGAAAACCGTTGACCGTGCGAGCGGTCCGGGGGTTCGAATCCCTCTCTCTCCGCAAAACCGAAGCCTTGCAAGC
>JAQIDF010000412.1 GCA_027858145.1 Prolixibacteraceae bacterium
CTCGAACTCGGAAAGGTTAATTGGCTGGTTACCCATGTTTGTTAATTCTACATAGGTGTGATGCCATTCGTCAATTCTCACTTCTGAGAATATCAAACTATCGTATACCTGTGCTTTAACAAATACAGATGATACGAATAATAATAAGAGTAAAAGTTTAAACTTCATAATTCCTAATTTAAGTTAATAATTCTAAGTCTAAGTTATTTCCAAAAATGCTTCGTTAAAAGTGTAAATTATTTTGGGGTTGTGCAATTTATATCGACAAACATTAATATAACAAAAACCACAATCATATAGCAAAACATGCATGTTTTGCTATATATAAATATTTCACACCCTAGCTGTAAATAGTTACACCTGTTCTGTTGACGTTTTCCAATGTCGTTGTAGATATTGATTAATAATCTATGAGATATAGTGTGTTCTTGTTACGCATTGTGTGGTGTTTATTTGTGATGCACGTTATGTGATAAATGAACTTTTTATTATATTCGGCAATATATTTAAATAACTTAAAAATGAGGACTTTTAACTTTTTTTTGACAGTTTTTGTGGGTCTGGTTTTAGTTGCTAGTTCGTTAAATGCGCAACATTTTAGGTATATACGACCTTCTGATGGACTTAATACAGGTGAGATTAATGATTTTGTTCAAGATCGGGAGGGGCGTATGTGGATTGCTACATGGACCGGCTTGATTTGTTATGATGGATATGATTTCAAGCATTTCAGACCAGTAATGGGCGATACAACGAGTATCAGTGACAAGAAAGTAAAAAAGTTGTTGCTCGACAGTGAAGGGAATATTTGGATTGCTACACAACAGAACCTTAACCGGCTTGATTTGAAAACATTTGAATTCACCCGATTTTCATTTGAACGCGAAAGTGATGAACCGCTAAATATTTTAGATCTAAATGAATTGTCTGAAAATATTGTTGTTCATACTGTTGATGGGATGTATTTTGTTCCTGTTGATCTCACCGCAGAGAGACATTTGGTTAAAAAGCTACCAGTTTATGATGGTAAACAACAACTATCTGAATATTTTCATTTTTCTGAGTCTATAAATAATAATCAACTTGTTTGTGTGTCAAACTCCGGCACAGGTGCTTCTCTTTACTATTTAAGGTTGTCTTCAAACTATAATCGTACAATGCTTAAAGTTGAGATGATTGACAATTTGAGTACGTCCGTAAATGGGGTTTTTCATAAAAATGATGATCCATGTTATTATTTGCCCACCAATAACGGAATTTATGAAATTGAACTAGATACCCGCAATATTCGTAGTGATAAAATCTTCAGCAATAGAAGCATAACACGGCTTTATCGTACCTTAGATAATGTTTTATATGCATCATCAGGTGGGCCGGTTATTTATTCTTATGATGTTGAGACCAAAGAAGAAAATGTAATGAAGGCGAATCCTTCACAGAAGGGAATGTTACTAAACAGTAATGTCTTGTGTTTTTTTGAAGATTTCTCAAATAATTTATGGATTGGTCATCAGGGGCAAGGAATTAGTGTACTGGATCTTACTCGTAAAAGTTTTGTGACAATAAAACAATCGTCAGGCGTTGAAAATTCGTTATCCTCAAATACGATAATGAGTTTCGAGAGTAATGATGACTATTTAATTGTAGGTTGTCGAACTGGTGGTATTGATATAATTCCCAAAATGGCGTTGAAAAAATCTGATCTGGAGATTGAAGTACTTAAACCAAGGAGTAATTCAAATCGTACACTAGATATACCTGCAGTATGGGATATCGTTGCGCAAGATGACACCACTTTCTGGATTGGTGCTAATACAGGTTTGTATCGATTGGTATATTTAGACGGGCAGTGGATTGCTGAGCATGTAGGACGACAAGATGTTTTCAGCAACAGTATTCGTAAGTTATTTATTGATAAAAACTCTAATATGTGGGTTGGAACAATGGATAATGGTTTGTTTTTAGTGCCTGATTTGAACACTAACAATGATATGTCCTATTATAGGTATGCCTATGCCAAAGAGGACAAAACGTCGCTAACGAGTAATGTTATACTAGATATATATTTGGATAGTAGTGACCGGTTATGGATTGGTACCGTTAACGGGTTAAATCTCTTAGAAACACCTTATGATAATTTGCAACCTGATTTGATTCAGCGTCCATCATTGTCTTTTAAGCAAATAGAGGGTTACTCACTAAATGATGAAGGTTTAAACAATAATGAGATAAATTGTATTTACGAAAATTACGATGGTAAAATTTGGGTGGCAACACAGGGCGGAGGTGTAAATATAATTGATCCGTTAAACTGGAACTTCGATTATTTGGATGAAAGCAATGGTTTACCTGGGAACGATGTGTTTGGGATATTATCCGATCGTGAAGGAAATTTGTGGATAAGTACACAAAAAGGATTGGCACGATTCAATCAAGATATAGGGCCTAACTCAATTACAGTCTTCGATGAAAATGATGGCATTCAGGGAAATGTGTTTATGATTAATTCTTTTCATAAAACGAAAGATGGTATGTTGGTCTTTGGCGGTGAAAATGGCCTGACCATATTTGATCCTGCTTTTATAAAATCAAATAGAATTAAGCCGAATACAATTTTTACCGATCTTTTTATTGATGATAAACTTGTAGGAATTGGTGATACTATTGGCAAAAACATGGTACTGGATGTTAATCTTAATGAAATGGAAGAAATTGTACTTCCTTATCAAAACAATACCTTTTCAATAGCTGTATCTCCAATACATTATAAATACCCCCAGGGCAATAAGATTGCTTATATGCTCGAAAATTATCACTCAGGCTGGAAGACAATTTCAGCGGCTAAAAATCCAATTACGTTTTCTAAAATCCCGGCAGGCAATTACACACTGAGAGTTTATGGTATAAGTTCTGACGATATTGCTGAAAGCGAAATAAAAAGGCTAAAAGTACATGTTTTGCCTCCATGGTACCAAACATGGTATGCGCGTGCACTATTCATGTCTGCTTTTATTGCTGTGGTTACAATTGTAGTTGTAATTGTAATTAACCGGCAAAAACAGAAGTATCTAAATAAAGTTTATGAAATATCATTGGAAAATAATGAAACAAAAATGACTTTTCTGGCCAATATAGCCCATGAATTAAAAACCCCATTGAGCCTTGTTATTTCACCGATTGATGATATGATCAATAATATCGATGAAATTAACAAAAGATGGCATAATGATATTTTTCTGATTCACAGAAACTCGAATTATATTCAGAAATTAATAAACCAAATTATTGATTTCAGAAGGCTGGATGCAGGAAAGCTCGAATTAGATAAAGCTAAAAAGAATATTATTGAAATTATTCGTGAAGTTGCTACCAATTTTAAAAGCTTTGAATCGAAACAAGGAGTAACTATCCATTTGGAAGTACCGGAGGAGCCTGTTATGATGAATATGGACCGGCAGAAAATTGAAGAAGTTTTATATAACCTGCTTTCCAATGCATTTAAGTATACTACTTCACAGGGGCAGATCAAAATTTCATTAAATGTGATTCAGGCTGATGAGAAAAACATAAATCAGAATGTAATGATAACAGTATTTAATGAAGGACGAGTTGTTGACGATGACGAAATTGATCACCTGTTTGAGCGATTTTACAAAACTAATGAATCTGCGCCTGGTACTGGCATTGGTTTATCTTTTGCTCAATCATTGGTTGAAATGCATAACGGTAAAATCTGGGCTGAACCGGTTGAGCGAAAGGGGATGAATTTTAAAGTTTTATTGCCCTGCAATCAAAATGGATCTGATTATGATAAGGACGCTAATGAGAAAGTAGTGAGTGAAATAATTAACATCGAACAGGATGATATTATATCTGAACGCATTTTTGTGAATGATGAAGAGAACAAAATAATTTCAAAAGTGTTAATCGTTGAAGATAATAGCGAGCTAAGGGAATATTTAGTCAACCTTTTATCGCGATGGTATAATTGTTACGAGGCAGTTAATGGCAAAGCAGGGCTTGATAAAACATTTGAAATTATACCTGATGTTATTATTACTGATGCTGTAATGCCAAGAATTGACGGCTATATTATGATAGAGCGGATACGGGCCGATATGAAAACTTGCCATATACCAATTTTAATGTTAACGGCTAAAAGTGCCAGTGAAAATTTTATTGATGGCTATAAAGCAGGAGTTGATGCTTATGTGGCTAAACCTTTTAATACCAATGTAATACTTTCGCAAATATCACGGTTAATAAAAAATCGTAAACTTATTCATGCAAAATACAAGAAAGAAAATTTTATGGTTGATGTACCTGCCAAGGTCTTATCACGTGACGATGAATTCCTTCAGAAAGTTCGTTCATTGCTGGATAAAAATTTAGATAATCCCGCGTTTAATGTTGGAGAATTGGCTGTTGAAATGAAGATGAGCACAACACAACTGTATCGAAAAATTAAGGCACTCACTAATTACTCTCCTGTTGAATTTTTAAGAATTGCCCGGTTGCATAAAGCACATGAATTTTTAGCTGAAAGAGATTTAAGTATTAAGGAGGTTTGTTTTAGAACGGGTTTTAATAACTTATCATATTTTGTGAAATGCTTTAGGGAGTATTTTGGAATAACACCGGCAAATTACAGGGATAGCGGGACTTTAAAAAAAGAATAACCCCAAGTGCGTTAAACAACCGAGTTTGTTTTCGTGTCAGGGAAAATAATAGATGGTTTAAATGCTTTGGCTTCTTCAAAATCCATTGAGGCGTATGAAATAATTATTACGATATCATCAACTGCTACTTTTCGTGCGGCTGGTCCATTAAGGCAAATTGTACCACTGCCACGCTCACCTTTAATTATATATGTTTCAAGACGTTCGCCATTGTTGATATTAACAATTTGTACTTTTTCATTTTCAATAAGGTTAGCTGCATCCATCAAGTTTTCATCAATGGTTATGCTACCAACATATTGAAGGTTGGCTTCTGTTACCCTTACTTTATGTATCTTCGATTTACAAACTTCAATAAACATACGTTAAAATTTAATATTATCAATCAATCGTACTTCACCACAATAAACAGCTATGCAGCCTACATTGTTGTTACCTTCTTCCCAGGTGGTGACTGGTTGAAGTGTTATTTCATCAACAATTTCAAAATACTCAGTTTCCAAATGCGGGTCATTATCAATGGTTGATATCACCCATTTCTTTGTATTTTCAACGCTGCTATTTGCAGCTTTGTTTTTTGCTTCATTTAGAGTGCGTGCAATGATTGGAGCACTTTTGCGTTGTTGTGGTGTCAATCTTTTATTCCTTGAACTCATAGCTAAACCATCTGGTTCGCGTACGGTGTCACATGCAACAATATCTATGCCGTATTTCAGTTGATTTGTCATGTTTTTAATGACTGCCAGTTGTTGGAAATCTTTTATCCCGAAAAATGCTTTGTCAGGCATTGCCGCATCAAAAAGTTTGCTCACAATTTGTGCTACGCCTTTAAAATGCCCCGGACGATGTTTGCCTTCCATTACCGTGTCCAGATTGCCAAAGTCAAACTGACGGTTATCTTCCTCGGGGTACATCTCGTTAACCGATGGAGCAAAAACCAAGTCACATGGTGTTTTTTCTAACAACTTGAGATCCTGCTCAAGGTTTTTGGGGTATTTGTTTAAATCTTCTTTATTGTTGAACTGTGTTGGATTAACAAAAATGCTAACCACAACAAAATCTGATTGTTTTCCTGCAATATTAATTAAAGATAAATGCCCCTTATGCAATGCACCCATAGTAGGCACAAATCCAATGGTGTGATTTGTATTCTTTTGTTTGTCTACAGCCTCTTGTAGTTCCCTTTTTGTATGTACTAATTCCATCTCCTGTTTAATTAAAGTACAAAGTAAGTACAAATTAAACAAAAATTGAACTGCGATGTACCTTTTAGTCGTTTCCTTGTTTAAAAATCAGATCAACTTAATGCAATTTATAAATCTTTAAATACTTCGGTGGAGATAAATATGTATGATATATCCCGAAAAATTACTAATTTTGCAAAATCAAAATATATTGAAAGATAGAATGGAAAAGAAAAAGATATTATTTATTTTTCAAGAAATTACTCCTTATTTACCTGAATCAGAAAAATCAAAAATTGGCAGATTTCTACCACAAGGCATCCAGGAGATGGGGAAAGAAATTCGTACCTTTATGCCAAGGTATGGTTTGGTAAATGAGCGACGAAATCAATTACATGAGGTAATAAGGCTTTCGGGTATGAATCTTGTAATAGACGACACCGATCACCCACTGATTATAAAGGTTGCCTCTATTCAGACGGCTCGTATGCAGGTTTATTTTATTGATAATGAGGATTATTTCCATCGTAAATTTACAACGCTGGATAAAGAAGGAAAATCATTTGAAGATAATGACGAACGTGCAATATTTTATGCTAAAGGTGTGTTAGAAACAGTAATTAAGCTGCGTTGGGCTCCTGATTTAATTCATTGTCAGGGCTGGTTTGGCTCTATCGTGCCTTTGCTCATAAAAAAATCATATGCAGATGATCCTTTGTTTGCAAATTCGAAGGTCGTTTATAGTGTTCATAATGACGCTTTTTCAGAACCTTTCGATAAAGAGATGATGAATAAGCTTACCAATGAATACATATCAAAAGATGATTTAAGTGCATTAGAAGAACCAGACTATTTAAATATAAATAAACTGGCGATTAAATACTCTGACGGGATTATTAAAGGCAGCCCCAATATTGACCCTGAGGTAGAGAATGTTATTCAGGAAAGTGGATTGCCTGTTCTTGATTATGAATCAGAAGATGAGTATGTTGAGGCTTATAATAAGTTTTACGATCAGGTATTAGGTGACGAATAAAATTGAAAATATTTTATTAAAAAAAGAGGGCTACGCTCTCTTTTTTTTTGTCATATCATTTTTTCAAACTAAATTGTCAATAATTTAACATTTAAAAACTATACTCATATGTGCGGAATTGTAGGTTATATTGGCACAAAGAATGCTTATCCGATTTTAATAAAAGGATTAAAAAGACTTGAATACCGGGGATATGATTCAGCCGGAATTGCCCTAAACATTAATGGGGGAGTGCAAGTTTTTAAGAAAAAAGGAAAAGTACTGGAACTTGAAAACTATTGCGAAAATAAAAATACATTCTCAAATATTGGTATTGCACACACAAGGTGGGCAACACATGGTGAACCCAATGATATCAATGCGCATCCCCACGTGTCGATGAACGGTTTTTTTACTATAATTCACAATGGTATTATTGAGAATTACGAAAAGCTTAAAAATGATTTAACCCAAAGGGGCTATAAGTTTTATGGTGAGACTGATTCCGAAATATTGGCTAATTTGATTGAATACATGTATGGTGATGGTAAAGAAGTTAATGCCGAAACAGCTGTACGAATGGCTCTATCGCGTGTGGTTGGGGCTTATGGTATTGTGATTATGTGCAATGATGAACCCGGTAAGCTCATAGCTGCCAGGAAAAGTAGTCCGTTGGCTATCGGTATTGGCGATGGAGAATACTATCTGGCTTCCGATGCTTCTCCAATTGTTGAATATACCCGCAATGTTGTGTACCTTAATGATAACGATGTTGCAATTATCACACCCAATAGTTTTACCTTAAAAACGGTACAGAAAGATGAAGAAATTAAACCGGAAATTCAAAAACTCGAACTGAGTGTTGGTGAACTTGAAAAGAATGGTTTTGAGCATTATATGCTGAAGGAAATTTTTGAGCAACCCCGTACCATTTCTGATTCTTTTCGCGGACGTATTGATCCCCAGACCAAAGAAGTCTTTCTTGGTGGTTTAAGCGAGGTGATGCCAAGAATTTTAGATGCTAAACGAATTGTTATCATTGCTTGCGGCACATCGTGGCATGCGGCATTGATTGGCGAATACCTGATTGAGGAGTATGCCAGGATACCAGTTGAAGTTGAATATGCATCTGAATATCGTTACCGTAAACCAATTATAAATGAAGATGATGTCGTGTTGGCCATAAGCCAGAGCGGCGAAACAGCAGATACCATGGCAGCCATAAAATTGGCTAAAGATAAGGGAGCCTTGGTGTTAGGTATATGTAATGTGGTTGGCTCGAGTATTGCCCGTGAAACCCATGCCGGAATTTACACCCATGCCGGTGTCGAAATCGGGGTGGCATCAACCAAAGCATTTACAGCTCAGGTTACAGTCCTAACATTGCTTGCTATGCGTTTAGCCCGAGCTCATAAGGCTATTGGCGATGAGCGTTATTATGCTATCATTAACGATCTTATTTCGATACCCGATAAAATTAACCTGATTCTTGAAAAACAAGCGCAAATAAAAGAAATTGCCGAAAAGTATAAGGATAATATTAATTCACTTTATTTAGGGCGGGGGTATCTTTTTCCGGTTGCGCTTGAAGGCGCACTTAAGCTCAAAGAAATATCTTATATTCATGCCGAAGGTTATCCTGCAGGTGAAATGAAGCATGGCCCTATTGCATTAGTCGACAGTAATATCCCCGTGGTTGTAGTAGCTGCTAAGGACAGGTATTACGAAAAGGTTGTCAGCAATATTCAGGAAGTGAAAGCCCGAAAAGGAAATATCATTGCTGTTGTTACAGATGGTGATGGATTTTTACGTGATACAGTTGAAGATATTATGGAAATTCCAAAATCTGATGATGTTGTAACGCCTTTGCTTGCCGTTATTCCACTTCAGTTATTCGCTTATTATATTTCGGTGTTGCGTGGCTGCGATGTCGATCAGCCCAGGAATCTTGCTAAATCAGTTACAGTTGAATAATTATTTTATTCGTTTATGTCAAAAGTGAAATTTATGGATGCGGCCATAAAACTGGCCGCCGATAATGTTGATAATGAAGGGGGGCCTTTTGGGGCTGTAATTGTTAAGGATAACGAAATAATTGCCAGAGGGACAAACCGGGTTACAAGTACATACGATCCTACGGCCCATGCCGAAGTGCAAGCTATTCGTGAGGCATGTAATAAACTAAAAACTTTCGATTTGTCGGGGTGCGAAATTTATACTTCATGCGAACCCTGCCCGATGTGCTTTTCTGCAATATACTGGGCACATATCGATGGCGTTTATTACGCGGCTGACCATAAAGATGCAGCTAATGCGGGTTTTGATGATGCATTTATTTATAATGAAATTAAACGTTCGCCGGAGGAACGTACTGTGCCTTTTGTCCGCTTAAAAAGTGAAACTGGCTCGTTGCCGTTCGATAAGTGGGTGAGTTCGACAAAAAAAATTGAATATTAGTGGATAGTAAACGGTTAGATTCTTCTTTTTTCGCTGGTGACCAGGTTGAGATTGCTCAAAATCTTTTGGGGAAGGTTATTGTACGTTGTTTTAACGATGGCCGGATTGAACGATACCGGATTACTGAGACAGAAGCATGCCGGGGGGAAGAAGATTTGGCATGCCATGCTGCGAAAGGGCGTACAAAACGCACCGAAGTGATGTATTCACTATGCAGGCGAATGGGTACATCAAAATTGGCGGTTTATTATCAATGAATGATACCGGTCTGTTTAAACAAAAAATATTTAAATAAAATTGAAGTTCATTTCAAAATATAATTGGTATTATTTTTGATTAGTCCGCGATATCTATCTGGACTTTTCCTGAGTTTTTTGTATTAAGTTAAGTGAGACTTATTATTGAGACTTACTAATTTACACTAAATCGAATAACAAGTTATTCGTGAATTCGTGGCAAAAAATCAAATCAATAATTCTAGTCGAACTAATGGGTCACTTAATAATTGGGGTGGACATATAATAATCGTGTTTATTTTATTATTCGCTTGTAATTAAGTTTGAGCTCTCCAAAGTTAACGACCAATGAAAGTTTACATCCTGAAACAATTTTTATATTTAAAGGTGTCCCAAAACTGAAAAAAAGAAATGTGTTTGCTTTATCTTCTTTTATCTTTGTCATCCTCTTTGTCGCGATATTTACGCAGCATATGATGCCTGAAGTCCATTTCAGTAATATATAGCTTTACAACTTTTTGAGCAGGAAGTACTTTCAGAAATTTTTCATTGTATTCTTTGTTCAGCGCAGCATCTTCCTGTGGCAATGAAGAGAATTTTTTTGTCAGTTCAACGCATTCTTTTTCCGAAAGTTTATCAAGATTATTATCGTCAAGGTCTCTTTCAAACTGGCGGCGTTCTTTCATCAATTTCCATTTCTTTTTATCATATTCATTGTAAACGGGCCAGAAAACTGCTGCCTCATCGGGTGTTAAGTCCAATGCATCAGTGAAAAATGCAATCTTGTCAGCTTTAAATTTATCGTAATCAAATTTATCCTGCATTCTGTCTCCGGCAATCGAATGTGTCGAAAAAGAAATTAAAAGACTGATAATTATTAATTTAAAATATTGCATAGCATTAGTTTTTATTTTCTACTAAATCATATTCTGAAATGGATGCCATTAGGTAATCTTCAACTGCAGCATCGTTATATTCATCTTGAGTTGAATCAAGTTCAAAAGCTTCAATTATTGTTCTTTCATTTATGTTTAGATAATCCAACAAAGCATATTCATTGTCAGCTATATTGTTATTTGAAGATAATTGTGGCCCGATTGTTTTTACTGGAATAAAAATTATAAGAAATATTGCTGCAAAACTTGCAGCCATGATAAGCGCGGGGCGTAAATAGCGTATAATGCCGTTTGATGAATCGCTTTCAGGTGCAGCATTTTCTGCGTCTATTCGTTCCATGATTCGATCAGAGAATCCGTCGAAATATCCTTCAGGAGTTTTAAACGGGTTTTCATTTTCCGGTAATATGTTTTTCTTCTTTTTCATTTTAATCCCACATTCATACAATTCGACTACTCAATTCATTAAAGGTTTAATTGTTTATTCCTCTTTTAGTTGTTCTTTAATTTTTTTTACGGCATGATGATATGATGCCTTAAGCGCCCCAACCGAGGTTTCAAGTATTTCTGACATGTCATTGTATTTCATTTCATCAAAATATTTCATATTAAAAACCAGTCGTTGTTTTTCAGGAAGGGATAAAATAGCTTTTTGAAGTTTGCGTTGTATCTCTTTACCTTCAAAATACTCATCACTTTCCAGATTGTTTATGAGATATTCATTATCGATGGTGCCTGAGAAAATGCTGCGGCGTTTTTTTTGGGTTATAAAAGTTAATGCTTCGTTTGTGGCAATGCGAAACATCCAGGTGTAAAGCCCCGATTCGGCTCTGAATAATTCAATGTTATTCCATACTTTAATAAAAGTATTTTGCAATACATCATCGGTATCATCATGAGATATAACAATTTTGCGTATATGCCAATAAAGCTTTTCCTGATAAGTTTTCACCAATTCATGAAAAGCCAACCTTTTGGTATTTTTATTTTTCAGTTGCTTTATAAGGTCATCAGTTGGCATTAATGTGTTTTTCAGCGTGTTTTAATTTGAGGAACAAAGATACAAATCGTTTAATGCTAATGCCGTTTTTTTATCATATTTTAATGAATATTGCGTTATAAACTGTAAAGTAAAGTAAAAATATCTGAACATTTTTTACTTTCGTAAGTTCAAAGGCAACCTAATACGTAATTTTAAAAAATGAAGCAGCTTATAATTGTTTTCTTTCTTGTTTTTTCCCTTTCATCTTCGTTTGTTTATGGACAGTCGTTTAACGCGTCTGAAATTGTTACCGTTGATAATAAGCAATTTATCTTGCATAAGGTTGAAAAGGGGGAAACTATATTTTCACTTTGTCAGCAATTTAACGTTGAGCAGAAAGAATTGGTGGCAGCAAATCCCCAGTTGATTTTTGGGTTAAAAGAAGGCGATACAATTAAAATACCTTATTACCGGGAGGAAGAAAAAGAAGTTGGAGATCAGGTGATAGTTCATCAGGTTGATAGTGATGGTGTTGATTTAAAATATCATGTGGTTGCAAGGGGCGAAACGGTTTACTCATTAGCCCGGAAATATAACATATTTATTGAAGCATTTTATCGTTTTAATCCTGAGGCCAAAAAAGAACTTCTCGAGAATGAGATTGTCCGTATTCCGTTGGATGCTGAAGAAGAAGAGTCATCCGGGCTGATTCGTGAAGATTTGGATTATTTTTATCACCAGGTTCGAGCCGGTGAGACACTGTATTCTTTGTCGGAAAAGTATGAAAAAAAGATATCTCTTATAATGGAAACCAATTCTCTATCTGATCAACAGCTCGAAGTAGGTATGGTTTTGCGGGTTCCGAAAAAAGTGGAGGGGGTAGAGGAAAAAGAGCCAATGGTTGATATGGATGGTGAATACTTTTTACATCGGGTTGAAAGCGGAGATACTTTTTACAGTTATAAACGTCGTTTTGGGGTTGCTAAAGAACAGTTGTTGCAATTAAATCCTGAATTGAATGACGGGTTGCTTGCCGGTTTAACCATAAAAATACCGACAAAGAAGATTCCACAGGTGAAAGTTCAGCCACGGGATGCTGGTGAATTCATAAATCATAAAGTTCAGCTGGGAGAAACATTTTATAGTTTGTCGCGAACGTTTGACGTTGGGATTATGACCATTAAATCGGTAAATCCGGAGTTGAA
>JAQIDF010000240.1 GCA_027858145.1 Prolixibacteraceae bacterium
GTTGTCATTTTTTTAGCGATTTAGTTTAGTGTTAACAAAAAGCGTACTTCCTTTTCCTTCTTCACTTTCGGCCCAAATGTTACCACCCAAAAGATCAACCAATTCTTTAACAATGCTTAATCCTATGCCGGTGCCCCTTACCGTAGCTTCGTTAATGTTTCCGCCCCGGTAAAAACGCTCAAAAATGTGTGGCAGATCGTGCTGGGGGATACCAATTCCGCAATCAGAAACGTAAAATGTTATATCATCTTCATGAAGGTAATAGCCTGCTTTTATGGTTCCTTTGTGGGTATACTTAAAAGCATTGGCAATTAGGTTGTAAAGTATCTGTCTTAATTTTTCGTGATCGGTAAAAATAGTTAAATCTTCGTTCCCCTGCTTTTCAATAAGTAATGAAACGTCCCTTGGTGTTTCTGATATTTCAAAGGCACCTGATAAGTCATCGAACAGTTTGTTGATGTTGAAGTGTGTAGGGTTGTAGGTGAATTGGCGCGTTTGAAGTTTTGAATACATAATAATACCATCGATAATGTTTACCAGTTGTTCTGAGTTTTGATAAATGATCTTACCATACTGCATGATTAATTCCTTGCTTTCTTCCTCCGGCAGCAGACTGGCAAATCCCATGATTGAGTTCATGGGGGTGCGAATTTCGTGGCTCATGTTGGACAGAAAGGCTGATTTAAGCCGGTCGCTTTCTTCGGCTTGTTCTTTGGCTTCAATAAGCTCCTGGTTTATTTTTTTCTGATGTGTGATATCTTTTCTTATTGCGAGGTAATGGGTTATTTCTCCATAAGAGTTTATTATTGGTGAAATGGTGGTTGATTCCCAGTAACTATCACCATTTTTCTTTTTATTAAGAAATTCACCTTCCCAAACTTTTCCTGTGGTTATGGTATGCCACAATTGTTGATATTCTTTTTTGGTTTTGTTTCCCGAACTAAATATGCGGGGGGTTTCACCAATTACTTCTTCTTTTGAATAGCCCGATATACGTAGTAATGCAGGGTTGCAAAATTCAATGGTTCCTTTTCTGTTGGTTATTAAAACCGAATCGGGGCTTTGTTCTACAGCCCTTGAAAGGAGAATTAGCTTTTGTTGTGCAAGTTTTTGTTCGGTTATGTCTTCAATGTTAGCCATAATGGCTATTGCTTCTCCAGAGTTGTCGAAAATAGGAACAGTAAACAAACGGCCATAAAAACGCTCGCCATTTTTTCGCAAACGTATAACCTCTTTTTTGCTTATAGATTCTTTTTTATTAATTGTATTAAGATGATCCTCAAATTCTTGTTTCTTTTCGGGTGGAATTGTTGGAAGCTTTTTCCCGATAACTTCATGAGCTTTCCATCCAAATATTTTTTCAGATGCCCGGTTCCAGGTTAATACATTCCCTTGTCGGTCAGCACTAAATGTAGCAAGCGGAGTGCTTTCAATTAATGCATTGTTAAATGAAAGGCTTTTTTTGTACGATTCTTCAAGTTTTTTCCGGTCGCTAATGTCGCGGGCAAATACCAATGCTCCATGTAAACCTTTATAAAAAATTGGTTCGCCGGTGGTTTCAACCCAAACTTCGGAACCATCGAGACGAATGAATTTTTGTTCAAGGGGCTTTAGTACTTCCTTTTTGTCTTCATTCAGTGTTTTTATTCGTCGTATAATTTTGTCGTGGTAGTAGGGGTGAAAGCGTTCCATAACCGGTGTCCCCAGTATTTCATTTTCAGATTTTGCACCAAAAAGCATTACTGCACGCTTGTTAAGGTATGCAAAGCGGTGATTTGTTTGGATAAAAATAGGGTCGGGTGCGCCCTCAATCATGGCACGAAAACGCTCTTCGCTTATTTTTAGTTCAGTTTCGGCTTTTATGCTTTCAGTAATATCGTGAATGGTAGAGTGGAGGTGAGCCTTGCCCGAGATATTGATTTTTTTGCTAAAGACCTCAACATTGCGTATTTCCCCACTTTTTAAGCGGTGGTTAAATTTGAAGAAACTTCTTTTTTGCTCGCGGGCAACACGCATTTCCTTTGAGATTTGCTCAGGCGAAAGCGTATTGATTTGATTGATGTTCATTCTGCTTAACTGGTCGGTTGACCATCCGTAAAACTTTTCCGCAGCCAAATTTGCAATAATAATCTTTCCCGAGTCGGGGTCGAGAATGAGCACAGGGATAGCACTATCGTAAAAAAGATTATTGAAGTATTTTTGGGTAGGATCTACAACCATCATCGTCTTTTTGAATCAGAAAATGTAAATTAATAAAAAATTATGCGTTTGAACGCTTCTTATAAGAATTAATTATTGCTTTTTTTTTGGGGGATTGTAAAATAAAATGTGCTTCCTTTTCCTCCCGATTTCCCATCGGGATCACTTTCGACCCATATTTTTCCTCCATGTTTTTTTACAAAATCTTTACATAAAATAAGTCCAAGACCGCTGCTGGGCTCGTTTTGCGTGCCTTCTCGCTTAACCGATTTGCTTATTTTGAATAAGTTGCGTTGTATCGATTTGCTCATGCCGATACCATTATCGGCAACCGACACATTGATCATATTGTTGATGGTTTTAGAGAGTTTTGCAGCAACAATAATTTTACCGCCTGGATGAGAAAATTTTATGGCATTTGAAATTAAGTTTCGCAATATAGTTTCAAGCATGTATTGGTCGGTGTTAACTGTAATGTTTTTAGGAGCTTCGTTTGATATTTCAACATTTTTTTTATTGGCTGTTTCAATTAAACTCTCACGGGCATTCTCAATTTTTTTGCTGAGATTAACCGGTTCGGGGGAAAATTCTCCGCTTCCCTGTTGTATCATCGACCAATCGAGCAGGTTGCTGAGCAAGTCGTACATGTTGTGTGCCGATCTGTCAAGGCTTTGGGTAAGGCCGTGTAACTGGTCTTCATCTAAGCTGTGCATCTCGTTGGCAATAAGGCTTGTTATTCCCATGAACGTGTTAAACGGACTGCGCAAATCATGAGCTATAATCGAAAAAAAGCGGTCTTTTTCGGCATTGGTCTTTTTTAGTTTTTTGTTAGTCTGGCGGATTTCTTTTTCTCTCTTTATCTGTTCAGTAATGTCTTCTTTTATACCCACAAAATG
>JAQIDF010000478.1 GCA_027858145.1 Prolixibacteraceae bacterium
GTTTCGGGGCCAAACATTAAGCCATGCTTACTCAACTCCATGTTTAGCTCAGTAAGCACTACCCCAGGCTCAACGCGCACCCATTTTTTCCTGGCATTAACTTCGATGATGCGGTTAAAATGGCGTGATACATCAACCACAAGCCCCGTACCTACTACCTGCCCGGCCAGCGATGTACCCGCCCCACGGGGAATGAGTGAAGTTTCGTTCTCGCGGGCAAAATCGATTAACTCATGTAAATCATCTTTACTTTTCGGAATAGCCACGCCCAGTGGTATTTCACGATACGCCGAAGCATCGGTGGCATACATTATCTTTGAAAGATGGTCAGACCGGAGCTCTCCGGTTAGTTTCTTTTGCAGCTTTGATAATTCGCTGTTTTTTATCTTTTTGGCCATAACTAATCCAATTCAACAATCGTTATCCCGGAACCACCAAATTGCACATGTTCATCTTTAACCGATTTCACGGCAGGTTCCGTTTTCAAGTAATTTCTAATTACTTCTTTAAGTATGCCGTAACCTTTACCATGCAGAATACGAACCTTAGATGCACCAACCATAATAGCCTCGTCAATAAAGGACTGAATGTTCGATAGCGCCTCATCAGCCCGCTGGCCACGCACATCAATATCGGGTTTGAATTCCATTTTCTTACCCATAATATTGTTGGTGCGTTGCAGGTTATCGCTTTTTGGTTTCATGCGATCTTCCTGGTTTTGTCGCTTTACATCATTATTGCTTACGGGCTCAATTTTATCAATAGAAATTGTAGAAACGAGGTTACCCAAAGCCACCACCACCTTATTTTTATCAATATCGATAATTTCGCCTACGCTGCCGGTATCTTTCAACCTTATTTTATCTCCGGGATTAAACTGAGGCCTGGATGGTTTAGCAACAGGTTGAGGATGCTCAGTACCTGTATTCTCTTTCTTCTTTTTACCCTTTTTCTTTTGACGGCGTTGAAGTTGTTCCATTTTTTTGGCAATCTTCTTTTCCTTCTCCGGGTCTATTTGTTCAATTTTATCCTTCTCGGTTGTCAGGTTCTTGCGAATCTCTTTAGTCCGCTCCTTTTCAGCCTGACTTTCGCGTATTTCGCGTATGGTGTTCTCAATGGTGCGATTGGCATCATTGAGAATTTTTTGTGCTTCTTTTTTCGCCTGTGCAATAATCTCCTTACGCATTTGGCGCGAATTGTCGAGTTCATTTTGATACTCGTCGCTTAACGTATCGAGCGTTTTCTCGACCTTCTGGATGCGATGCCGTTTGCTTTCCCAGTAATGTTTATCGCGTACAATTTCGCGCAGGTTTTTATCGTAATCAACATGCTCTTTACCCAGTTTATCAGTTGCTTCTTTCAGAATATCTTCAGAAAGACCAATATTGCGGGCAATTTCAAAAGCAAAAGAACTACCGGGTTTTCCTATCTGAAGTTCGAATAGCGGCCGCATTTCTTTGGTATTGTAAAGCATGGCACCATTTACAATGCCCTTGTTGGCCGATCCAAAATGTTTAAGGTTGGTATAGTGTGTAGTGATAATCCCGTAGGTTTCGAGTTTATTCAGACGATTAAGCACTGCTTCAGCAATGGCACCACCCAGCATGGGCTCGGTTCCGGTTCCAAATTCGTCAATCAGCACCAGCGAATTTTTGTTGCAATTCCGGGTGAAAAACTTCATGTGCATCAGGTGCGAAGAGTAAGTACTCAGGTCATTTTCAATGGACTGCTCATCGCCAATATCGATAAAAATCGACTTAAAAATCCCAACGCGGGAGCCCTCGGCAAGCGGTATTAATAAGCCACACTGCAACATATACTGAATAATGCCCACTGTTTTAAGGCACACCGATTTACCTCCGGCATTAGGCCCCGAAATGAGCAAAATACGGTTAGGTTCATCCATCCGAATTTTAAGCGGAACCATTTCCTTATTCTCCTTTGCCAGTGCCTCAACCAACAAGGGATGACGTGCATGGTGCCAGTCGAAAAACGGTTCGTCGCGCAAATCGGGTTTAACACACTCGAACTGCCTGGCCAGCTTAGCTTTGGCGCGTATAAAATCAATTCGTCCAAGAAAAACATACGAAATGGCAATTTCTTCAATATCCGGGCGCAGGGTATCAGCAAACGTTATCAATATTTTTATGATTTCGCGCCGTTCGGCATTGTGGTACTCCCGCAAACGATTGTTCATTTCAACAATGGCACCTGGCTCGATAAAGGCCGTTTTACCGCTCGATGATTCATCGTGAACAATACCCGAAATTTTCTTTTTATTGGCAGCTACAACCGGAACCACAGGGCGTCCTTCGCGCATGGCTACGGCAGCATCTTCATCAACAATACCATCGGCTTGCAACTGACGAAGAATTTGCTGCATACGTTTACTAATACTGCTTTGGAGTGAAAAAATCTGACTGCGGATTTCGCGTAAT
>JAQIDF010000509.1 GCA_027858145.1 Prolixibacteraceae bacterium
GACCTTGATTTAGTTGAACAGCTTGGTTCTGGTGTTCATCGTATACTGAAAGCATACAGCAAAGACGTTTTTAAAATATCTGAGAATTTTCTTGAAATTTGTTTTCCATTCAAAAATGAATATTTCCAAGTCACCGACCAAGTCACCGACCAAGTTGTTTCATTGTTGAAGAATCTGGGAGATGAAGCATTATCTGCAAATGAGATGATGAGGAAACTGTCATTGCATCATAAACATACATTCAGGGAAAATTACTTGCAATCTGCTATGGAGATGGGGTATGTGAGAATGACGATTCCGGATAAACCCAAAAGTAGACTTCAAAGGTACACAATAACACAGAAGGGATAAAAAAGTTTTTGACGAATAGAATTAGACATCCTGTTTCTTACTGCCGAAATACTTAGCTATGCCACGAAGTGGCTATATTTGAATAACCCCCGGTGGAGCTAGCGGAACCGGGGGTTGAAGAATAGCCAATGCCCCAGCCCCGAAGTGGGCTGAACAACATCATAAATAATCTTTGTTGAACCCTTTCAGGGTTCTGTTTGTGACGATTGCCGTACCCGCCGGCTTTACCGGCGGTTATTCAAATTAAGTCCTTTCAGGACATAACAAATCATGTTTCTATTTGATTCTTGAAGCTTATAATAGGTTCATCAAATAGTGTGGTGTATAAAACTAAAAAATTATTAATGATTTTCGTGAATTGATTGATTGCAAACACAACAAGGCAAAGAACAGATGTTCTTCGCCTTGTTGTGTTTTATGAAAAAGTAATTGTCTTATTAGCGTTTATGACGAGGTTCGTCAGAAACACTTAATTTTTTTCTTCCCTTTGCACGGCGTGATTTTATTACTTTGCGACCGTTAACGGTTGACATCCTATCACGGAATCCGTGTTTGTTTTTTCTTTTCCTGTTAGAAGGTTGAAATGTCCTTTTCATCTTATTTAATTTTTTAATTACAGGTTAGCCCCGTAAAAATCTTATTCAACAAACAATTATTTTTAACAATACGCAACATAAACTCCTGGTTGCTTTATTGTTCCGTGTTTTCAGTTGTGAAATCGCTTGAAAATCGGATTGCAAAAATAACGGTTTTTTCTGTTGAATGAAATTTTTCGGTTAAAAAATACCATTAGAAGTGCGATTTTAATTTGAGAGGGGTTGGATATGACAGAAAATGAAGTTTTAACCCCAGTTATTCATGAGAATAATTTTTGTCTCCAACAGTATTTTATATTGGCATATAAATCACTTTTTTTGTCTCAAAGAATTCGTCTTCAAAAAAGTCTGAAATATTGTAAAGGATTGTGCGGTCGTTAAACAGGGCAATTTCATCTGAAAAATCGCCTCCTTTAAGATAAATGATGCCGTTTTTTAGCTCGTTAATTTGTTTTTTGTCGATGAGTTTGCGGGTTAAGGCAACAAATTTTGGAAAAGTCGTTACTGCACGGCTAACAATAAAATGATACCGTTGGTTAAGCTTTTCAGCTCGTTGTTGCAGTCCTTCAATATTTGTCAATCCGAGGGCTGAAGCAACTTCGTTTACAACTTTTATTTTCTTGCCGATGGAATCGACTAGGGTAAATTGTACATCAGGAAACATAATGGCCAGCGGGATGCCGGGAAAACCTCCGCCACAACCTACATCAAGAATTCTTGTGCCGGGTTTAAAATTGCATACACGGGCAATTGCAAGGGAATGGAGAACATGTCGTGTATAAAGTTCATCGATATCCTTGCGTGATACAACATTGATTTTCGAATTCCAATCGTTGTATAATTGCTCAAGCATCCCGAGCTGCTCAATTTGCCGGGGTGTGAGGTCGTTAAAATATTTTAGTATTTCATCCACTGTATTATTCTTTTACGTCAGCTTCACCAATTAGCTCGTACAGCCGGTTTCGGACCCTGAACAGTTGTACTTTTACTGTTCCAAGGGGCAAATCTAATGTTTTTGCAATTTCTTCGTACGAAAAATCCTTGAAATATCGCAGCTCAATCAGGTTTTTATACCCGGGGGTGAGCTTATCGATAAAATGTTGCAGCAATTGCCCGCGTTGTTTCATAATAAGATGTTGCTCAGGGTCGGGCAGGGGCGATTTCAAATGTAATCCGTTATAGTCTAGTTCGTCGTTGTTGTTTTGTTCAACTGAAAAATGGACGCCTTTTCTTTTACGCAAAAAATCAATACAGTTGTTTTTGGCTATTCGGTACAGCCACGTGCTGAAAGCATATTGGGGTGAATATAGGTTAAGGTTTGAAAACACCTTCCCGAAAGCTTCGAGGGTGAGGTCTTCAGCATCATTTTTGTTGTGAACCATTTTTAAAATCATGTAATAAATGGAGTCTTTGTAACGTAACAACAAATGGGCAAAAGCACTTTCATCACCATCAATAGCACGGTTTACAAGTAAAAGGTCTTCTTCTGCGTTATGATTGTCTGGTTTATTGTTTTTTTTCTTCATTGAAGCGTTTTGTTGCGGGGATTAAAATACAAATTATTCTGGTTGTGCAAAGATTTTTGTTAACGATTGGTGAGATTTTGCTTTTACAAGTTGAGAAAAGGTAATTATTTATAATTTTGTGCGTTTAAATATGGCAGATGCAATATACCTTAGAACATACATCAAATAATTCGGCAGCACGTGCCGGAACGCTTTCAACCCCGCATGGAGAAATCGAGACACCAATTTTCATGCCGGTAGGTACTGCCGGTTCGGTTAAGGGTGTACATGTGAAAGAGTTAAAAGAAGATATCAAAGCCCAGATTATTCTGGGGAACACTTATCACTTGTACCTGCGTCCGGGAATGCCGGTTATCGAAGCAGCCGGGGGATTGCATAAATTCAACGGGTGGGATAAGCCGATTTTGACCGACAGTGGTGGCTTTCAGGTTTTTTCGCTGGGCGATATCCGTAAGCTCTCAGAGGAAGGCGTGCGTTTTCAGTCGCATATCGATGGCTCCTATCATTTGTTCAGCCCTGAGAATTCAATGAATATTCAGCGTTCGATTGGGGCCGACATCATTATGGCTTTTGACGAATGCACACCGGGCGATGCCGATTACGATTATGCGAAAAAGTCGTTGGAACTCACGCAGCGCTGGCTCGACAGGTGTTACACCCAGTTGGATAAAACACAACCGCTGTACGGGCACGAGCAATCGCTGTTTCCAATTGTACAGGGCTGCGTTTATCCCGATTTACGTCAAATGGCTGCGAGGCAAATTTCTTCTTTCAATGCCGACGGATATGCTATTGGGGGTTTGGCCGTTGGTGAAAAGGAGGAAGATATGTATGCCATGATTGAAGTGGTTAATGCCATTCTTCCGGAAAACAAACCACGATATTTAATGGGCGTTGGTACACCGGTTAATATTTTGGAATCTATTGACAGGGGGGTTGATATGTTCGATTGTGTTATGCCTACCCGCAACGGGCGTAACGGCATGTTGTTTACCCGGAAAGGAATTATCAATATCCGGAATAAAAGGTGGGAGAGCGATTTCACCCCGGTTGACCCCGATGGCACATCGTATGTCGACCATCAGTACAGCAGGGCTTATTTGCGGCATCTTATTATTTCAAAAGAAATGCTGGGCGCACAAATAGCGAGTATTCACAACCTGGCATTTTACGTTTGGCTGACACAAGAGGCAAGGAGGCAAATAAAAAATGATACTTTTAAAGCCTGGAAAGAAGAAATGGTACAACAGTTGTCGGTACGGCTGTAAACACAAATACTATGAGATTTCACCCGCTGAAAAAAATTGATTTATACATTATAAAAAAGTTCTTGGGAACTTTCTTTTTTGCCATCACGCTAATTATCGGAATTAGCGTGGTTTTTGATATCAGCGAAAAAATTGATGATTTTATTGAAAATGAAGCGCCGTTACGTGCTGTTGTTTTCGACTATTACATGAATTTTATTCCCTATTTTGCCAATCTGTTCAGCGGCCTGTTTACGTTTATTGCTGTTATATTTTTTACTTCCAAACTGGCTTTTAATTCTGAAATAACAGCTATACTGAGTAGTGGTATTAGTTTTAACAGGATGTTGCGCCCGTATTTGATTTCGGCTGGTGTTATTGCAATCTTCTCATACGCCTTGGCTAATTTCATTATTCCGCCTGCCAACCAGGAGATGAATGATTTCAAATATACCTACGTGAAAGACCGACCGGTGAACAATGAAAAGAACATTCATCTTCAGATTGAACCCAATGTTTATATTTACATGGAGCGCTATAACTCGCGCAACGATTATGGCAGTAACTTTACCATCGAGCGTTTTGAAAACGATATGCTTGTGTCGAAACTTACGGCACGATACATACGGTGGGACAGGGAAAGAAAAGGCTGGACCGTTACAAATTATACCATAAGAAATATCGACGGGTATGAAGAAACCCTCACCAGTGGTGCAAAACTTGATACCACTTTGGCCATTAACCCGACTGATTTTGTGTCAACAAAAGATGATATGGAATCGATGAACCTGTTTGAGCTGATCGATTTTATCGAGCTTCAGAAGATGCGCGGTATCGATGCTATAGAACAATATGCTGTGGAGCGGCACCGCAGGGCGGCTGTGGCATTTTCATCATTTATACTTACGCTGATAGGTGTGTCACTGGCTTCGCGGAAAATGAGGGGTGGCCTTGGCCTGCACCTTGGTTTAGGTTTGTTGCTCAGCTTTTCGTATATCATGTTCCAGCAGGTTACTAAAATTTTTGCTGTAAGTGGGGCAATGGCACCGTTTGTTGCTATGTGGCTTCCTAATTTATTGTATGCTGTAATTGCATATCTGCTTTATCGTTGGGCATCCCGGTAGTATTTATGAATATCTGATGCAAATGTTCAGTTCTTCGTTTTATTCGTTTGCCTTTACTATGTTTCTTAATAATAGGTGTGTAGGCACTTTTGGACATCTTTGGACTTAATATTTGTTGTATCCGTTTTTTTGATTCTACTTCAGCCTGCCAAAAGTTTCTAATTTTGTCTTCTGCAAATTTATAGCCATTAAAAGGAGACTTAAATAAAGGTTATTCAAACATTAATCTTATGTCATTAAATAGAAACATTCAGGATCTTCGTAAACGAAAGATTGAAGTTCAAAAGGGGGGTGGCGATAAAGCCATTGAAAAGCAGGCAGCCATGGGCAAACTTACAGCCCGTGAAAGAATTCTTGCCATCCTTGATGGAAATTCATTCCATGAATATGATATGTTCGTTGAGCACCTGGCTCGCGATTTTAACATGGAGAAAAAAGTATTACACGGCGATGGTGTTATTACCGGAACCGGAACCATCCACGGATCGCCGGTGTGCGTTTATGCACAGGACTTTACAGTTGCAGGTGGTTCGTTGGGGTTAATGCATGCCCGCAAAATTACCAAAATAATGGACCATTCACTAAAAATGAGGGTTCCGTTAATTGGCATCAACGACTCCGGAGGTGCTCGTATTCAGGAGGGTGTAAATTCTCTTGCCGGTTATGGTGAGATTTTCTTCCGTAACACACTTGCATCGGGTGTAATTCCACAGTTGTCGGTAATACTGGGGCCTTGTGCCGGGGGTGCGGTTTATTCGCCTGCACTTACCGATTTCGTTTTTGTAGTTGAAAACATCTCGAAAATGTTTATTACCGGCCCAAGTGTGATAAAAACAGTATTGGGCGAAGAAATCTCAATGGAAGAACTGGGTGGTGCACGCGTTCATTGCGAAACTACTGGCAATGCACATTTTTATGCAAAGAGTGAGCAGGAATGTTTCGATCAGATAAAGAAATTAATTGAATTGATTCCGCGAAATAACACTGAAAAGGCAAAAAAAGCCGCACCGGAAGAACCACTCAAAGAGTATAATATTGAGAAAATAGTTCCAGACAATCCAAAACTTCCTTACGATATTAAGAATGTGATCCGCTCAATTACCGACGGATCCGACTTCTTTGAGGTGATGGAGTATTATGCACCTAATATTGTAATAGGCTTTGGCCGATTAAATGGTGATACATGTGGTTTTGTAGCTAACCAGCCTAAAGTATTGGCCGGCGTGCTCGATTGCGACAGTTCTGATAAAGCAGCTCGTTTTATTCGTTACTGCGACTCGTTCAACATCCCGATTATTACGCTTGAAGATATGCCGGGATACCTGCCCGGTGTCGATCAGGAACACATGGGGGTTATTCGTCATGGTGCTAAAATTTTATATGCCTATAGCGAAGCTACCGTGCCTAAAATTACTGTAATTATTCGTAAAGCCTACGGTGGTGGATATATTGCTATGAACTCGCGCCACCTGCGTGCCGACTTCGTATTTGCATGGCCTACTGCCGAGATTGCAGTTATGGGACCCGAAGGTGCTGCCAATATTGTATTCCGTAAAGAAATACAGGAAGCTGCTGATCCGGATGCAATGCGCAAACAAAAAATCGAAGAATACAAACAAAAATTTGCCAACCCGTTTGTAGCAGCAGCACAGGGATATATCGACGAAGTTATTGAGCCTGATGAAACACGCTCGATGTTGCTTCATGCCCTGAGTGTATCTGAAAATAAATCGGTTGCGATGCCGCGAAAAAAACACGGGATACCACCATTCTAAAATTAACAATCGTTATGGAAAATACAGACGAAAAAGATTACGGAGAATATCCTACATTGTCAATTAGCAGCGGCTTATACAAAACTGAGCTTACGAAAAGTTTTCGCGAACGAAAGATGTGGGAAATTCCAAATCCTAAAATTATTAAATCGGTTATTCCGGGTACAATTCTCGATGTTTTTGTACGTCCGGGGCAAGAAGTCAAGAAGGGGGAGATGCTTCTCATTCTTGAAGCCATGAAAATGCAAAATCAAATTACAATGCCATTTGACGGCAAAATCAAAAAGGTGAATGTTAAGCCTGATGAGGTTGTCAAAAAGAAATATGTAATGATTGAAATACAATAAAAGAAGGCCTTCGGGCCTTTTTTTATTGTATAAAACTCGCATCAGAAGGGCAAACTTGTCAACATTTTAAAACTAAAAAACCACTTAACCAACGAGAGTATAAATAGCTCATATTTATATATTGAAAGGCGTGCTTTTAAGTAATAGCTAATTTGTGCATAGAGAAAAAGTTCGTGAATTAATGTTTCAATGTTCAGGTTGTTGCCAAAAGACAGCGCGGTTTTGTATGAAATTTTTGGAAAAAAGATGGGAAAAAGGTTATTAACTGAAATTCCTTCTTTTATCGGGGTGATAAAATATTGATGTAAGGCTTAATATCAAAGTTCCGAATAAGCTGATATGTGGATAATAGATAATATTCTTCGTAAAATTTTAATATTATTGCTTCTTTCCATTTTTTTTTTAGTATTGCAGTCTCTTAAACATTAAACATCATGTCCCAAACTGTTCAGATATTATTAATACTTACCTGTAAATATTTTATTAACCTTAAAACATGCTGCCTATGTAAATGCCTGATAGACGGGTTATACATATGTGCTGCCTTTTTATTGGGCAAAAAAAGACAGCACAACCCGAAAAGATTATGCTGCCTGAGTGATATCAAAATTAATTATTTAATTAACCTTGACAGGGAGTTGCTGCTCCCTGTCTGCAAAACTAATAAAAATGAGAATTATATGGTTTTTTTATACTATTAGTATTATTTCTTTTATGATGCTTTATTCATGTTCTAGTGAAGAAGAGATAATTTCAGAAGTGAAAATGAATGACGAAATATCTGATTCAAAAATAGAATGGGAAGGTGAATACAAAAAAGATATTATTGTTGAAGATGAAAAAGGGATTAATCAAGTGTTTTATACCTTGTATTCAAACGAGGAGGGTTTCATAGCCGATTTTTTGGATAATAATACTCTAACAATCAAAGTAAATACTAATGATTATAGTAGGGCTAAGCAGTCTGAATTAGAGCCTTATAAACCTTTAAAGTCAAATGGAAATGAGTATGATCTTGATGCTTCACCATTATTAACGATTGAGTTAGTGTCAACAAACTTAAAATCAGATGTTACAGATTACTCACTAGAGGTTGAAACAAAAAAACTGAAATCTGCTAATTTTGCGTTTAGTACATGGCCGGTTTCATATACAACTAAAAATGATTTCATTGGAATTGTTCATAGAGGAACCGGTTATGAATTTGTCACTAAGTATAGGTATAAAAAGAATTGGATATCATCATGGAGAGAAGTTGAGGTTGATGGAGGGGTAAATGCTTGGTTTGTTACTCCATATTCATCTTATTATGGATCATTTAGTTCTGGGGATTATCGAAAAAGAGCAGTTGTGGTATATTCTCATAGGGATCAGAATGGAGTAAACTACCATATTGCATATTCAAACGAAGATTTTAGAAGTAGAATATGTGAAATTGGCACTTACGATTATAATGGTTATGGAGAATGTTATGTAGGATCTTCTCCCGAAGGTACAACAGCCTTTGTTTATGGGGATGATGAAAACAGTCTTAATTTTTATTATACTCCCATTAATGGTGATGAGTGTCCAATGGAGGGTAGTTCTTTCGATGGCGCTAATTGTTTTGTAATGGATGTACCTGCCGGATGTGAGCCATATACTTGGCGTCGCAATTGGCTAGTTAAATCTAAAAAATTATATGAATAAAAATCAAACAAGGTAGAGGCAATATTGTCTCTACCTTTATTATTAAGTTATGATACGAAATATAATATTAATTGTATCGCTGGCTTTGTTTCTATCAAGTTGCAAAAGTAATTGCAGTAATAAATCGGGACAAGATGATGTGGTGGCATATTTAAATAAGCGACCAATAAGAATTAACGAAGTAGATTCATTGATAAATGATCAAATTTATGAACTTAGACTTAATGCAATAAAACCCATTATTAGTAAATTGGTGCTTGAAGATGAGGCAAATAAACAAAAACTGACATTAGAACAACTGATTAAAATTGAAATAAATAGTAAAATAAAAGAAATTACCCAAAATGATATTGATAAATATATCATTGAGAATAGTTTGATTAAATGTGATACAAATTCAATCGTAAAATATTTAGAAGCTATTGAAAGGCAAAAAAGAAAATTTGCTTTTACAGACTCACTTTTAAATAATCACTCTTTAAAAGTGAAAATGCAACCCCCCAATTATAGAACGATCAATACAGACGGTTTGTATTATCATGATATAACAAATAATAAATCAAATGTAAATATCTATATCATATCTGATTATAGATGTCCTGCCTGTCAATATATCCATAAGGATATTACATCATTATTTACGAAGTACAATAACTCTGTGAATTTTAGGTTTGTGTATTATAGTGATTATATAGATAAAAGTGCAATAGCTTGTGAAGCAGCTGCAAACCAAAATAAATTTAATCAAATGTATAATTTAATATTTAATTATTCAGATTATCTTACAAATTCTGCCATTTATTATGATTTTGCTGATAGTATCTCCTTAGATATTGATAAGTTCTGTACAGATATGAATGATCCTCATATGTATAATAATATAATGAGAAACAAAGAAATTTTAATTAAACAAAATATATTTGCCACACCCACATTTATTGTAAATGGAAAGGTGTTAGATGGTAAGTATGCTTCACATTACTTAGAAGATGTGATTTTAAATGAACTTTCTGAATGAAACGTATATGAATATCTTAAAAAACCTTTTTTTTATACTTTTAATGGGATGCTTTTTTTCCTGTACGCAGGAAATTGAGATCAGCCTTCCGCCTCAGCAATCGTCATTAGTGGTATATTCTACACTGGTGCCGTTTACTTTGCCCATACCTAAATCGTTGTATATTAACATTGGTGATACGAGGCAAATGAACGATACAACCAATAATAATGTGTCAAATGCACAGGTTTTGCTTAAATGCAATGGTAGCATAACTGATACACTAAATTACAATTCATCGCTCGGTTATTATCCAATAAATAGTTTTTACCCGAAGCAGGGCGATAGTCTTTCTGTTGAAGTTGATTGCGATGGATATGAAAAAGTTTATGCAAATACAGTTGTTCCTTCTAAAGTTTGTATAACCGACACAGTAATCACCCCAATTGCTTTTTTTGATGAAACCGGAAGTGCATTTTCTGAACTGGCTGTTTCTTTTATAGATCCGGCTGATGAAATTAATTATTACGAACTGGCAATTACTCAGGTAACATACTCATATAATACCCCGGATAATTATTACCGCTTAAGAACCAACGACAATATTATTATTTCAGAAAGCTATTATCCTTCAAAACTTCATATTGACGCTAAAAGCCCAAGGTCGTTGTTGTTTTCAGATCAATCCTTTAACGGGGAATCACGAACATTTAAGGTGTATTATACACCACCACAGAGAGAATCTGAAGAACGTTATATTAGTCCGCATTATATTAGTGTTCATTTACGAAATGTTACCGAAGCATATTATCGTTTTAAAACAAGCTTTCTTCATCATTCATACAACAATATCGAAAACATATTGTATGGAATGGGTGAACCAATAAATGTGGAGTCGAATGTAGAAAACGGTTTCGGTCTTTTTGCTGCTTTCAACAACGATATTGTTACACTACGAGTAGAGGAGCAGGTAATTAACAACAAATAAACCGCATGAAGTATTTATCATCAATTTTGATTTTGATTTTATTAAGTTTAGCAATATTTGCTCAACAGAAGAAATCGATTAGTGGTTTTGTTTACGATAAATCGACGGGGGAGATACTAATCGGAGCAACAATTCTATGTAATAAAATGGTTGCTGTAACGAACGAGTATGGTTTCTATAGCATTGAAGTTCCGGTAGCAGATGAGGAAGTAGAAGTTACAGCTTCATTTGTGGGATATAAGCACGAAACATCTTCTAACAAAGATTTAAACAAAAAGCAAACTGATTTTCACCTGACTCCCGGAGTTAATATAGAGTCGGTTACGGTAGTTGCACAAAGCCATCAGGATATCGTGCATAATACAGAAATGGGGGTAACAAGGCTTTCAATGAAGGCAGTTAAGCAATTGCCGAACCTTTTCGGCGAGGTCGATATTATTAAAGCCTTTCAGTTAACGCCCGGAGTTCAGTCGGGTGGTGAGGCAAATAGTAACTTATATGTGCGCGGGGGCAGTCCCGACCAAAATTTATTTCTTTTAGATGATGTGCCGCTTTATTACGTTGCCCATTTTGGAGGCTTCTTCTCTGTGTTCAATGCAGATGCAATAAACGATGTGAAATTAGTTAAGGGTGGTTTTCCAGCTCGTTACGGGGGTAGGTTGTCGTCGGTTTTAGATATTAGAATGAAAGAGGGAAATTCCAGACAATTTAAAGGACAAGGAACAGTTGGCCTATTGTCATCGAAAATCTCAGTTGAAGGCCCCATTATAAAAGATAAATTATCATTTATTGTGTCAGCACGAAAACGTTTTTTGCCCATTTTAAAAATAATGGGAAGTGGCTTATCGTCTGACTTTTATGATTTAAATGCTAAATTAAACTATCGACTTTCAGAAAAAGATCGATTTTTTCTGAGCTTCTACACAGGAGACGATATAGTTTCATCAAAAATTGAAAATGTTGCTTCTAAGCATAAGAGTACCGTTAAATGGGGGAATACATTGCTGGCATTCAGATGGAATCATTTATATGGTTCAACGTTATTTAGTAATATTACTTTGGCAACTACCCGTTACCGCTATGTAAATCATTTTGAATATCAAGTAGAGACAGGGGGGGCATCACAAAGTGTTGATGACAAATTATTGACAGGGGTTAAAGATGTCAATTTTAAAGCTGACTTTTCGTGGATTCCTAATTCCATTCTCAATATTAAATTCGGGTTGAATTCTGTGTATCATACTTTTATTCCAAACGATGTAGATTATAAATATTCACGTGATGGAGCAGACCCGGTAAGCAAAAGTTACAGAAGTGTTGAATATTCAACTGAAAGTGCTGCTTATATCGAGAATGAATTTAGCTTAAATAGATTAAAAGCAAATATTGGAATGAGGTTTTCTTCCTATTTTGTTGATGGGTTAAACGATTTTTCCGCCAATCCTCGTGTATTGCTCAATTATGTTGTGCTTGATAACTTATCGTTAAAGTATTCCTTTTCACAAATGCGCCAATATGTTCATTTGCTCACATACTCCGGAACTGGCAATCCTGCCGATTACTGGATGCCGGCCAATAAAAATGTTCAGCCCGGGCAATCGGTGCAGCACTCGGCAGGTGTGTCCGCAACATTTGGTGATGAAAGCTATTCATTAAGTGCTGAAGTATATCATAAAAGCCTGGGAAACCTGATAACTTTTGTTCCCGGTGAATCGTTATCAGGAAACCTTGACAGCTGGGAAAACGTTGTTGAAAAAAACGGTGAAGGGACAAATTATGGTTTGGAATTATTTCTTAAGAAACAAAAGGGAAAAACAACCGGATGGATTGGTGCAACAATGGCCAGGGCCGAACGTGTGTTTGAAAACATTAACGGAGGTAAACCATATCCTTATAAGTATGACAGACTTTTGGATCTAAGTATTGTAGCTAATCATAAGTTAAAAGAAAATATCGATGTCTCGGCTTCCTGGACTTATGGGAGTGGATATCCGCTTACGCTTGCTACTCAGCATTATTCAATAAACGAAGCGGATGTTTTTGTGTATTCCGATAAAAATGCTTTTCGAATGCGCGATTACCACCGTTTGGATATAGCTGCAAATTTTCATAAAACCAAAAAATGGGGAAGACGGACGTGGACTATAAGTATATTTAATGTTTATAACCGGAAAAATCCTTATTACTATTATTACGACCGTGAATCCAGTATTGAAATGTCTGATAATACAAATGGTGTATCGCTTACAGAAAAGATTGGTGCATTAAAGCTTTATCAAAGAAGTCTTTTTAGCTTTTTCCCATCGGTTAGTTATAGTTTTGAATTTTAAAATATCGGTATTTATGAGGAAATTAGCTATGGAAACAAATCGATATTTGAAGCCGGTTTAAACTGGAGGTTTTAATCTTCGGGTTAAACCTGTTTAAGTAACCAATCAATAATGAAAACATAATATTCAAAACCAATCATAAAAAAACTACAATAGTTATTGGCATTAATCATTTATTTTATAAAATTGTAGTCTCTTAAACAATAAATAAAATGCGTCAGGCTACTCTAATATACTTTCTCCTATTCGTCTCATTTCTCGGCACAGCTCAATCTGTTATTACTGGCACAATAGTCGATGCTGAAACGCACGAAACATTAATATCGGCACATTGTACCGATGTTGCGACTAATAACTCTGTAGTTACAAATAATCAGGGATATTTTACCATTGAGGTTGCAAACGGCAACGTACTGCTCGATGTACGCTACATGGGGTATGAGCTGCAGGAACTTAGTTTAAATATAAAAAGCGACACTACTATTCAAATTGAAATGTTTCCTAAGAGTGTCGAAATAGATGAAATTAGAGTAATTGGGGAAACACCCATACATGAACAAACACTGTTGGGCAAGAATGTCGTTTCGCTGGCATCTATCGAAAAAGGAGTATCGAGCTTCGGTATCCCCGATTTAATGAAAGCTATTACGTCTATACCCGGAATTGCCTCGGGACGCGATGGGCGCGCCAATGTGTTTGTTCGTGGAGGCGACCGCGGGCAAAACCTTGTTCTGCTCGATGGTGCAAAGCTGTATAGCACCAATCACTTTGGCGGATTTCTTTCTTTGTTCAATACCGAAATAGTTAAGCAGGTTGATGTTTATAAAGGCGGATTTCCGGCAAGATATGGTGGGCGGGCTTCTTCAGTTATTGATATTCACACACGCGATGGCAACCGTAAACATTTTAAAGGTAAGTTTAACCTTGGATTATTAAACTCAAGTTTTATGGCCGAAGGACCAATTAACGAAAAGATGTCCTACATGGTTGCCTTGCGTACTTCTTACTACGATTTATTCTCATTGCCGGGTAAATTTAAAATAAATAAATACTCGGGAGTGAATTATTTCAACGTTCGGTTTTTTGATATTAATGCAAAAATTAGTTATTATATCTCTCCGCGAAATAAATTTTTCATTAATGTTTTCAACGGTAATGATGAAAATATTTTTGCTGAAAGACGCTCCAATACATATTATGAAGAAGGCTATGAAATCAATAACCGCTGTATAACATTTGGTAATTATAATTCGCTTGGTGCAGCGTTATTTCTAAAAAACACGGCTACCTATTCACTGTACTCAAATGAGGTGAACACAAGTACTGATGTTTATGAAATTGGCAACGAATCATTAACAGAGGTTGAATCGACCAGTAACATCCATGAGTACAATTTGCAATCGAAACTTGAATATTACCCCAATAACAGGCATGCCATAAAAATGGGTGTTGAATACAGTAATTATCATTTTAACCCGGGTAAAAACACAACTTACGAAATGTATGCCAATACCGGATTCGAAAATGATACGACTTATGGTTACCATCTCAATCTGAATGCCAACGAAGTAAGCATGTTTGTCGAAGATGAAATGAAATTGGGCTCTCGTTTGTTTATGAATGTTGGTTTAAGACAGGTGTTTTTTATTGGATCCGGGAAAAACTATAGTCGTACCGAACCCCGGATATCACTGCGAGCCATGCTCAACGATAACTTATCGGTAAAAGCAGGATATAGTGTGATGAATCAGTTTAATCATGTAGTGGTGAATAGTTTTGGTATTTACGAAAACGAAATATGGATGGCATCAACTAATAAAATACCACCACAACATGCACGTCAGTTTTCAATGGGTGTTTTTTCAACAATCCCTTCAGCCGGTTTATCTTTTTCAGCCGAAGCTTATTACAAAAACATGAGCCATTTGTTGGAGTATAAAGTGAAACCCGATGAAAATGCAGTAATACAAAATATCGACGAGCTACTGTTTGGCGGTGGAGAAGGACTGGCCTACGGTGTTGAAATACAGTCAAAATACAAACGTAAGCGCTTTGCAGCCGAATTGGGATATACCCTGGCATGGAACTACCGCAAATTTGATGAGCTAAACGGGGGAGAATGGTATCCTTTCCTTTATGACCGTCGTCATAGTATTACAGCACAAATATCGCAACAATTCAGCAAGGGTTATTCGGTAAATGCAAATTTTGTGTTTTCAACTGGTACGCCTTATACTATGCCCGTTGGATATGTGAAAGAAGATAAATACATGTTTGAATATTTTGCATACAACGGGTATAATAATGTACGTCTTCCAAATTATCACCGACTGGATGTGGCATTTATAAAAAAGTGGAAAACAAAAAAAGGCCGCAATCAAAGCTTAAAATTTGATATATACAATGCCTACGCCCGACAAAATGCCCTGCTTATTTATTACGATAAATATACCGGTAAGGTTAAAAAGAAGTCGATGTTTTCTATCGTACCAACTATAAATTATTCACTTGAATTTTAAAATTATGGCTTCAAGAAAGATAATAAAACTGTTAATGATGTTTTTCTGTTTGCTTGAACTTGCATCATGTGAGATGACTTCTGAAATAGATTTTGAAACTATCGACAAATCAAAATGGATTGTTATTAATGGCTATTTGAGTTCAACCGAGGGAGTTAATGCTGTTGTGAAAAGTACTGTGATGCCCCATAAACCTAAGGCAAGCGATACACTTACCGGAGCCGGCGTTTGGCTATACGAGAATGGTCAAAAAGCAGCAACGCTTTATCATAAAAGAGGTCACGAATATTATTTACCAATCGATTCGTTTAATTTCAAAAGAAATGTCGCTTATTCAATTCAGGCAAGCGCACCGGGATATACCACAGCTCAGACTATTGATCAGAAGTTGATTAGCCAGCCAATTCCAGATGTCGTTCGTATAGCAAAGGATTCGCTAAGCTCCCGGTTTACCTTATATTTCGATTTTGAAAATACCACTTCATCTAAATATTATACATGGGATTATATTCGCTTCGGTGAAAGATACACAGGAATCAACTACGACACCGGAATTACGCCAAAATACTTTTATAATTCAAAAGGCTTTGACAATAAAATTACTATCGAAATATCCCCGATAAGAAACGATGTCGATTCTTTACAGTTAACCTTTTTTCATTTATCTGATGATTATGCAAGTTTTCTGGAGAGTTTTTGGAATTATGATATCTCGTATGGCGATTTCAGTTACGAAACGCAATATACTGTTGAATCACAAGTGAAAAATGGATTTGGCTATTTTGCAAGTTATGAAAAAAAGTGTGTAACCTGGATAAACAATAACAAAAATGAACCAAACAAAGAATAAAGTTCTTGCATTATTGTTCACTATCATTTTTATAAGCATTGCATCTCAGAGTCTGGGACAAATTCAATTTGGGCTTGTAGTGAAAAGCGGACTTTGTAAAGTTAATAGAGAAGATAGAAACTATTCATACGACGATGGAGGGTATATTATACTTCGAGATTACTACTTTGATCATGGAGGATATACGTATGCTATGATGTACGCCATTGAGGGGAATATCGTTGAACAGATTGCAAACAGCAGGTTTTCCTTTGAACAAGCTGTTGGAATAGAAATAAAAACAATAAAAGAAGATAATTCCCTTTACTTTAATGACGGTGAATCTCATATAAATAGTGGGAATGCAATATCTTTATATTTGCCTGTAAAGTTTAAATATCGTATTGGTGAAAGATTTAACATGTTTATTGGGGGCAGCAATATTTTTAATTTTGCAAGCGATTTTTCTATCAAAAGTAATACCTATAACATTCGTGGTGTTGTTGGTTTTGATTTTAAATTGAGTGATAGATACCAATTAGGTGTAGAATATGGGCGTGATATCACTCCATATGCAAACTTTTATAACGACACATTTCGTTATCGTTTCAATTTATTTGCAGTTGAAGTTGCGATGAGGTTGTCAAAAAGAAATATGTAATGATTGAAATACTATAAAAGAAGGCCTTCGGGCCTTTTTTTTTATGCCTTTTGTTTCGAACCCGGTTATTCAACAATATTTGTTTTATTCAACATTAATATTTAGTTTAGATGTCTGAATACAAACAAGAAACGCCGATGCCCCTAAAATCCTTCATAACACTTCAGTTCGAACTCGATACAAATGCTCCCGTGTTTTTATTGTGGTTTAATTACAACAACCGTATTGTCGCGTCACGAAATGACAGAGATGTAAACTATAATAGAACTTTATATAAATCACCTGACAGGGGTTTATTGGGTGGTTTTAGGCGTATATAAATGAGTTAACGGCAAGGTTAAAATTCGCCACAATGAGAGATCAACAACTAAATTTCAATAGATGTCAGCCATGAAAAAGATTTTATTTGTTTTATTTTCCTTACAGATATTCAAATTATTAAACTTTTATCTTACGACAAAGAATTAGAAGGCAAAGTTTTCAATTTGATAATTAAAGAATTTTTAAAGGCAAAAGCAATTATCGTTTACGACAATTAAATACCTAAGATAAAGGCAAATTGACAATACCAATAAATGAAGAGTTTCCGATTCTTGCATATACAGCACCTTTTAAATCTAATTCTTCTTTTCAGTCATATTGTCTGCTTGATGAAGCTCCTATTGTCGAATGGTATGATAAGTTTAAAATCAAGTGTTTTTATGTAATATATCTTGAGATAAAATAAAAAACCAGCCGTTGACATTTTATATGTTTAACTGTGCATTCAGTGCTAAATTGCAACTTTTCAACCCATTCTGAAAAGAAAACTGTCGATGAAGGTGAAAAAATTACATCATCAACAATCCCAAAAACGGGAATGATGATTCCTTAAATACATATAATCAAAGTGATTAATTAAAAACGATGATACATGAAAACGAAGAATGATAATAACATCATTGAAGTGTTTGCCGGAACTTCATTAGATGCAGCGATTGTCAATAGTTTATTAGAAGATTCTGATATAAAAACATTCTTGAAAGATGAGTTTATGGGGTCAATTGCTCCGTGGCAAGTTTCGGCGGGAGGTGCAGGAGCAGTTAAGATTATTATCAATAGCAAGGACTATGACAAAGCAAAACTGATTATTGAAAAATATGAAGAAAGTAGAAAATAACGACTGCTAGCATTTTATATTTTTAACTATCAATAATGAAAAGAAATCGATTACTTATTGTAAGTATAATTATAGTGTTTATTGTCACCATGGTGCCTGGTGATGGAAATGTAGCAGGGAACTATTTAGATAAAGTTGTTCATTTCTTGGTTTTCCTTATGCTTTCAATTAATATTTGCTACCGATTCTATGAAAATAAAAGACTTATCGACAGTTTGATTTGGGCAATTTTCTTTGGTTTAATGACAGAAGTAATTCAACAATTTATACCAGGAAGAAATATGGATATATATGATGCCATAGCAGATACACTAGGTGTAATATCAGGATTTTATTTATATAAAAAAGCTCATATTAAAATTGACATAATACTGTTAAAATTAAGCTTCTCATGGCGCAGTGGTAAAACCAAATAGTTACAATTCGACCTTTCGGAAAAGGGCGGTCCTGTTATTGTATCTCACCCAACAACTAAATGTAATCGGGAACAGTTTTTTTTAACGATCATTTATCAATTGACAACTATCCACGTAGATATTTATCAAAAAGCAAACATTACAAACATAACAAACAACCATTAATTAAATCTAAAGACCAAATTTATGAATACTGAAAAAAGTAGTGCTGATGAAGTTGCAATAGGAGGTTGGCTAATACTTGTTTTAATTGGCTTAATTGTTAGTCCAATAAGAATTGGAATTACTCTTTTTAGAGATTTTGTGCCTCTTTTTGACTCAATCTCTTTATTTGACGCTTATCCAACATTAAAGACAATGATCTATGTGGAGACATTTGCAAATGCTGCCTTCGCAATTTTTGCTTTATTTCTATTAGTTCTGATGATTAGTAAGGATTACAGATTTCCTAAATTGATGATTATTTTTTACGTTGCAAACTTAGTCTTTGTTATAGGAGATGCTGCTTATGTTTCACAAAGCCCGGAAATTAAGCAGTTTGTTGAAATTGGAGATTCAACAAAGGAAATTGCAAGAGCCGTCATAGGAACAGTTATTTGGGTTCCATACATGCTCATGTCAACACGTGTAGAAAGAACTTTTGTAAAGAAATAAATGTGCTAACATAAGCTTAAATGCAATGCGGTGTCAGAATGTCACCATTACAATGTCCTGCCGGTTAGAGGCATCTGGAATATCAATATCTGCTTTTAGCGTTGCAACACCCGGGGTTAAAAAGCAATAATTGATTATCTGATAGTTAGTCGAGTTCTGCCAGAAGTACGGAAAACAAGTGGATAACACCTTTGCACTCTCAGGTGTATTTCTGTTTGAGAGTTAATAGAGCAGCGTTTCGGTATGAATAAAACATCCCTTAAATTGAGTGATGATATTTTCTGGGCGATGTTTAAATATCCCGAACACTGATGAACCGCTGCCCGACATAGCCACATATTCGGCTCCCATTTTGTAAAGTTTTTCTTTTATATGCTTAATTTTAGGATGTTTCTTAAAAACACTTTCTTCAAAATCGTTGCTAATGTTGTTTCTCCATGAGCGAACTGGCTCTTGCAATAACTTTTCCAGTTTGCGTGAAGGTACAGCTGGTTTAACACCAGCATAGGCTTCTGCAGTTGAAACCGGGATGTCGGGTTTTGCCAGAACAAGGTTCATGCCCCTTAATGAAACAGGATGTGGATTTAAAATCTCACCCCTTCCGCTTGCCAGCATGGGAGTGTTTTCGATAAAGAAAGGGCAGTCGCTGCCCAGTTCTGCGGCTTTTTGTTTTAGCTCCTGCCTGCTTATGCAAAGTTCAAAAATATCGTTCAGAGCTGTAAGCATGAATGCTGCATCGGAAGACCCGCCACCTAGTCCGGCACCAAAAGGTATTTGTTTGTGCAAGTGTATTTTAACATTAGGCAGTTTGTGGGTTTTTTGCAATATCCTGTAAGCCCGAACAATAAGATTATTTTCAGTGTTGCTGCTTATGGGTATACCACTTTGAGAGTAAGAGAATTGGCTTGAAGGTTTTACTTCCATGATATCACAAAGTTGGATGGGATAAAAAAGACTTTCCAAATCGTGAAAATTATCCGCTCGTTTTCGGATGATATCAAGTCCGATATTGATTTTTGCATGTGGATAAACAATCATTATTTTT
>JAQIDF010000007.1 GCA_027858145.1 Prolixibacteraceae bacterium
GTAATTTCCCCTGTTTGATTCTAGATGATTTCTTCAAACCATTTCAATCATTTTTTAACATTAATACCAGCCAAGAGAGTATAGCTACTCAATCACAAAATGTGTTGACACCTTACCAATCGATGTGTGTGGCTGGAAAATGTTTGTATTTTGATGGAATAAATGACTACACAACACGTTTGCATGATGAGGATTTGGATATGAAAGAAAATGGCTTTTCTGTAGGGCTTTGGTTTAAAACTTCTAACCAATCAGCCTCATCTACTCTAGTAGACCGTTATAATGAGGGCGGTTGGAAGCTCTGGCTTACTGCCGATGGTGCTACTTGTTTTGGTGTTGATGATGATGCTACATGGGCCGGTGAGAGTCCGGACGACAAAGCTTGCACCCAGACTGGGTTGGATGATGATACTTGGCATTATATTATGGCCGTAAAAAATGGCACAAGTTCAATCCAGATTTATGCTGATGGTTTTGAAAAAGAAGAAGATGCAGTAATATCCGCGACCGGCTCTCTTTCCGGATCTAGCACAGTAGTTTATCTAGGTATTGAAGATGGTGTTAATTCGCCGTTCAAAGGTTTTGTTGATGAAGTGAAAATATATACTTACTCAAGAACCGCCGACCAAGTAAAACAAGACTACAATGCTGGCTTGGCAGGTCAAAGCTCCTCCAAAGGAGTGGCGGCCGCGTTCGGCTCAAAATCCGACTCTTGGATGAGTGATGGTTTGGTTGGGTATTGGAAGATGGATGAGACAGCAACAACAAGCGGAGCGATTGATTCTAGTGGAAATGGAAATGATGGAACATACGAAGGAACAGCTTCAACTACTGGTGGGAAGTTTGGGAATGGTGGAGTTTTTGATCAAGGAGATGATCTTTTGGCAGATGATTACTTAAGCATTAACAATGGTTCAACAGCTAATAGCTTACTAGACCTAATTGAAAATTTTACAATATCTTCATGGATAAAAATCAATGAAGTGCCGCTGGTTGCCGCTAGTGGTAGCTGTATCGTTTGCAAAGGAAGTTCAAGCGGGGGTCCATCTTTGCAATATGGAATGTTTATTGATAATTCGTTAAAGTTATATATTGGTTATTCTGGCAATGAAAGCATTAATTCTATAGAGTTGGATAAATGGTATAATATTGTTGTTGTATATAATAATTCAGGCACAAAACCACAATTATTTGTTGATGGGGAAAAATGGGATACAAATGGTTTAGGAATAGTTCCTGTTCACTTTGATTATAATTTAACAATTGGAGCAGTGAATGGTTTTAATAATTATCATCCATTTGGTGGCAATATCGACGAAGTCCGAGTCTATAACCGTGCCCTCTCAAAAGACGAAGTCAAAAAACTCTACGAATGGGCACCAGGTCCAGTTTTGCATTTGAAGATGGATGAAAAACAAGGAACAACTGCTTATGATACTAGTGGTTATGGGAATAATGGGATACTTACAAATGGTCCGACTTGGGATAGAGGTAAATACGGGAGTGCTCTGAATTTTGATGGGAGCAATGATTGGATTAATTTAAATTCTCCAAGCACGCTAGAAGATCTCCCTCAAGTAACAATTTCTGCTTGGATAAAACCGAATAGCGATGTAGGTGCGCGGATATATACCACAGACACAACAAGTAGTGGAGGCTATGTTTTCTATACTGAAGCAAATGGAGTTTTAACTTTTGGGGTTGATGGCACAGGAAATATGACTCATCGGTCATCAAATGATTCATTGACAATAGGAGAGTGGCAACATATCTCAGCAACTTGGAGTGGTTTAATGACTGCTGCAAACTCGCACGTATTTATAAATGGAATAGAAGTTAGTTATCAATCAACTATAGATGGAAGTGGTACTTGGAGTGATGCTGGGTATGACAAGAGTATAGGAGGAAGAGTTGCCGATTCGTATTTTAATGGGTTGATAGATGATGTTAAAGTCTATAACTATGCAAGAACTCAAAAACAAATCCTCGAAGATATGAACGGCGGACGACCAGCCTCAAAATCACCAGTAGCGTATTGGAAGTTTGATGAAGGTTATGGTGCGACTGTTCATGATGAAAGTGGGAATGGGAATGATGGAGTTGCTAGCTCAAGCACAAGCGGAACAAATACAAATGTTTCAGAAATGTGGAGTTTGGATGGGAAGTTTAATAAGGCTATGGAATTTGATGGTACAAATGATGCTGTTTATCTCTCTAATAATAATTTAAGATTTGGAACTGGAGATTATTCAGGGTCTCTTTGGTTTAAAATTTTGGTTAAAAGTCAGGCTGTTCTTTTACAGTCTTACAATCTAGAAGGATTTGAAGCTAATGCTTGGGAGTTAAGGACCGATATCTTTTCTGGAAAAGAAGGGATAGGATTATTTGAATCTTTTGTATCAACTAACGAGCCTGAAAAAAATAATTCAAATTCATTAATTGGATTTTCTGAGGCTAATTATGATTGGCATCATTTGGTTTTTAGTGTTGATAAAAGCAAAGCTTATACTTCGAATATGTACCTGGATGGTAAACTTTTATCATCTACTTCCTCAAAATCCAACTTAAGCGTTTCATCATCTACTCCAGGATATTTGTTTATAGGAAGGTCATTTAGTGGAGATGTTTTCAATGGTCTTATCGACGAAGTAAAAATATTCAACTACGCCTTATCCGAGGATGAAGTAAAACAAGAATACAACCAAGGCTTTGCGGCGGTTATGGGTTCAAGCGGAACGGATAGCTCTGGCAACGCAGACAACTCATCAAGCAGAAAATACTGTGTCCCAGGAGACTCGTCTACATGCAACCCACCAGTTCTAGAATTAAAGATGGATGAAAAAGAAGGAACCACTGCTTATGATACTAGTGGGAATGGGAATGATGGGACAATAAGTGGAGCTACTTGGGGGAGAGGGAAGATTGGGAGCGCATTGAAATTTGGTGTGGATGATAATATGATGACCCCTTTCTCTGATCCAGGATCAACCATGTCTACTTGGATTAAACTAAGCGGGTATGGCAAAAATAATGAAGGGGCCATAATTTCATTAGGTGGTTGGTATCTTTTACATGTTTCTGGGTTCGGAGAGTTGGTTTTAGAAACAAATAATTTTACAGGATCTGAAGATAAGTGGTCTTCTGATAATAATGTTTTAGATTTAAACCAATGGTATCATGTGGCTGTTGTTCTTGGGGGACCAGATTTTTATATAGATGGGGAAAAAATTACAGTAACACAAGATGTGGTTCATTCTGGGGCACCCCTTTTTCCCCTTGGTGTTTCTTCCCAAATAGGTAGGAGTTCTTTTGATGGCATTATCGACGACGTAAAAATATACAACTACGCCCGAACCCCAGCCCAAATAGCTTGGGACTACAACAAAGGTGCACCAATAGCTGAATATCGTTTTGACGAAGGACAAGGAACTATTGCCCACGACGAATCTCCTTCGGCAAGCTCAGGACAGGGCGGAAACGATGGAACAATAACAATTGGCGGTACTGGTGATCAAACCTCAGCAGGAAATTCCACTGATGGCCTCGCCACAAGTGCATGGTATAACGGAGTAAGCGGCGCAATAAATAAATCTCTCGGTTTCGATGGCACAGACGACTATATCTCCATCGGCGATACCAATCTAGATATCAACGCCATCTCATTCTGGACAAAACAAGACTACACCGATAACTACTTTCTAGACCTAGACGGTGGAACAAGCACCATCACCCTCGCAAGTGGTAATATTCAAACAACAGGCTTCACAAGCCCAACAGTTTATGTGGACGGCCTAGCAAAAACAAACATCCCAAATAACGCCTGGCATCAAGTAACAGTAGTAACCGACACAGCAATGGATGCCAATAA
>JAQIDF010000112.1 GCA_027858145.1 Prolixibacteraceae bacterium
AATTCAGACGTAGAAACTTTTTTCAGCGTATTTACAAAACATTAAAAACCCATTTGACGATTTAGAAATATAAGATATAAAAAACTACACATAAATCCCCCGTCAGAGATTTATTGTGTAACTTTATTATATGTATAAACAAGTTGTGCGCAAGTTAATGTGCAGCATCATTATAGGATGATTAAATCATAAAAACATGGATATTAACCTCAATTTAAGAAGTCAGATACTTGAATGTTCCTTAAACATTGAAGATGCTGTAAACACAGTAATCATACTTTCCTTAGGTATTACAGATGAAAATGTAAAAACAAGATTATTTGGGAAAAAACCAGGCATAACATTTAAAAATAAAATAGACTTATTATTTGATTTACAACTTCTTTCAAAAGAAGATAATTTCAATCTGGACTTATTGATGGTTTTTCGAAACAAGTTTATGCATGACATTAACTGTAATTCATTCCAAAATGTTTTTGGGCTAGTGGATAGCAGTATAAAAAATAAATTTAAAGCATTTCTTAATGACGATGAAACCATCGAAGATGAAAAATCTTGCTTATACGCTTTTCAAAATCTCTATTTAAAAAATTTAACAGTATTACGATCAATAATAGAAACAAAAAAGAATCGACTACAAAAAAGAATGGACTATTTTTCATTATTGCATGAACAAATTAAATTCCAATCTCACTTAGTTGAGAATATAACAACTGACATTATAAATTTGATTTTAAAACCAGATGCAATTGAAAAAGATGTTATTCAAGCTATATCGGATGTTGCTACAATTTGCACTGATTACAAAAAAAAGCAAGTTGAAAGTGATGAAGTTAAGTTATTCATTGAAAACAACAACAAGTTCTTAAAAGATGAAAATTTTCAGAACGACTTATTTGGGATTGCATTTTCTGAAAATAAAAACACTAGTGATATTTCAATTGAGTCATTAATAAATCAATTAAGACATCCACATAAAAGGAATTAAAACCAGCGCATAACAGCAAAATATAATTAATTGCGGTTTCGGCGCTGATAATCAAGGTTTACAGCCCGCATCAGCCTCAGTCCTTTTCGATCCCGATGTACATCGGGACATTCCGCAACTAATAAAATTTGCGAACCGTTAGCAAACATAGTAATTCAGCTCTGTGGCATAAAAAAAAGACAGAGTTCCATAATAAGTGAAACTATTTGTTTATCTTTGTATTCTAAATAAATTTAAGATTTGGAATTATTACGGAAAAATAAGCTGATAAAACTTAAGACTAAAAATCGTGGTAATAAGAAATTGATTGCTGAGATTGATAAGTTGATTTCAGATATAGAAAGTGCTCAATGGACAAAAAAGACTGATATAAAAGAGTCCCGTCCTGATGCAGATTGCGTGCATAGCGAAGGATTTTACTTTTTTGATATTAATGTTCATCGCACAATGATTTTGATTGTCTTCGAGGATGATGAAGCAACTATTATTTGGACTGGCTCACACGATGAGTACAATAAGACTTTCAAAGGAAATAAAAACACAATTGAAAAATGGTTACGGAATCAAAAAATGATTTAATTATGGATAGATTTTCGATACAAAATATACAGAGATTAGCCTCACTAACAAGTGAATTGGACTATGAACAAGCATCTTCTTTATTTTTAAAATTACGAGTACTCGAGAAACAAGATGAATCATATAAGCCAATCCGCAACCATTTGCGCAGCCTGATTAAGGATTACGAACAAAATAATTGGGCAGATGAGAATTCAATTACAGACAATCAAATAAAAGAAAGTGATTTAGCAGAAGCCCTGGTGCAAGCAGAAAATGACTTTTACCAGAAAAGAAAAGAATTGATTAAATCCAAACTAATAGAGGCCGGATTAACTCAAAATGATTTGGCAAAAATTTTAGGACATCGAAAAGGTTATATGTCAGAATTGATTAATGGATTGAGGCCATTTTCAAAAGAGGATTTAATTATCATTAATCGACTTTTTAAGATTAAGCTGGAAGACTTAATTCCAACATTCATCAAACAAGACAGGGCTTTTCATATTAAAAAGACTTTGGAATCATTATCTCATAACAGAATAAAATTAACAAAAAGGGATTTTGATTTACAAATGGTCTGATAATAACTACCCTTATCCAATTCAGATTTTAATAAATACTTTATTATTATTTCACCTTGGTTATTGCGTATGGTTTTTAATTAAATTTGATAGATATTCAAAATCAATCTTCCTACTAGGTTTTTTTAATTTATTATATGCTCCAATATATTTTTATCGAGTAAAAATCAAAAAAAGACCTTTAAGAAATAAAAGTAATAAGCCTACACAAAAACCAGATGTTGAAGATAACTTAATCACTGATAAATAATTTCTTGTCTTGACAAGGAGAAATCTTATTAATGTATTGAGTTCTTAAGCTCTATAATACAGTATCATACCAAAAATTGATGACAATGCCAGCACATAAAAAACTAACACATAAACCCACTTACCTCCTAATTTTGGGGTAGGTATTGAGGATAAATTAAATGCTGACAGTAACAACAACAGGATATATATGAGTATTGAAAAAATTGAATGGGTAAAGAAACTTTCGAATAAAAATACAAAAGCCAGAATAAGCACATTATTATCAAGAGGAAAACCTTTATATGTTTTACTGTCGACAAGACCAAAAACATTAAAATAACTCAAACGAATGGCACTTGTAGCAACAATTACCAACGCACCGGGTATAAACCAGACATTATAACGTCCATAACTTAAAAGAAAAATAGCAGGTAATACACCAAAACTTACAATATCTATCATTGAGTCGAGTTGGGCTCCAAACAAACCTTGTTCTTTGGTTCTTCCTTTCATTTTACGGGCAATTATTCCATCAAACCAATCGAACAATACAGCCCACAATACGCCAATAATTGCAGCAGGGAAATTCCCTGCAATGGCAAAATATATTCCTAACACAGCACTAAGAAGTCCTAACAGAGAACAAATGTTTGGCAGGTCTTTGGCAAACGCAAGCATGCTTTTTTGTTGATTATTGCTCATTGTATTTATGCTTTAAGATACATTACCGCTTTTAAAGCCTCAATCAATTTACTGTTTTCGGCGTTGGTGCGACTTGCAATCCGAACGTAGCGGTCGGCATCGGGTTGCGTTTTTTCAACACTGTCTTTTATATAAATATTGTGTTCAATAAACAGACGTTTGGTTACTTCTGGTCCGCTTAGGGCATTATCAGGTAATCGACAAAATACATAGTTTGCATTGGGCTTACACACAGTCATACCCTCAATGGCACATAGCTTTTTATAGAATATATCCCTATCTGCTTTCACCTTTTCGCAGCTGGCTTCAAATTCCTTCTGGTATTGCGGCAATATGCGCAAAAATTCTTCTGCAAATCCGTTAATATTCCAAATATGAATTTCGTTTCGAACTGCTGCAACAAATTCTAAGTTTGCCGATAATAAGTATCCAATCCGAAGTCCACATATCCCATAGGCTTTACTCATACTTTTAAGAATGGCCATATTCGGGTACTTGTCAATATCCTTTTCCAAACTAATTTGCTCTTTATTGTTGGCAAAATCAATAAACGATTCATCAACAATAAGCATGATGTTATGTTTTTCAAGCATTTGCGTCAAACGTATTAAATCGGCTTTTGGCACCAACATCGACGTAGGATTGTTGGGTGTAACCACAACTGCCATATCTGCTTCGACTTTGATAGCTTCAGCTGCAAATTTATCTACATCAAGCTGAAATGATGGAAATTCTAGCGGAAATTCAACTGCCTGTCCTATAGGAGCTGCATTTGCATATTCATTAAATGAAGGAACTGGTATAATTATTTTTTTTGATAAATGTCCCGATATAATTTTAATAATCTCAGCAGCACCATTGCCAACAACAATTCGCCCGGTGGCCTGCTCAATTACATTGCCAACAAGTTCGGCAAGTGCATCTTGCGCCATAGGGTAATTCAATACTAAATCCTGTATATTCTCTTTTAGGTGTGTAAACACTGCTTTGGGTGGAAAATATAGATTATACAAGTAGGCGTGGTCAGTAAAATTGTACCTGAAGTAACCACCATGTTGTTTCTGTAGGTATTCGTATTTCTCTTCTTGGGTTGTAAATTTAGTCTTCATCGTTTTTATTTAAATTCCTATGCAAAAGCCTTTTCAAGTTTAGGCTGATTGCTCATTATAACAGGGAAAAGTTTTTCGGCTTCGGCTAAATCATAAATCGTATCAATCTCGTACCATGGTTTATGGTCGAAAGAAACCGAATCAAAGCTTATACTTTTATCGGCCACCATTTCAGCGAAAACCGTTTCGTAGTAGCAATTCACATCTCCTCTCGAAATATATTGATCCAACCTATTAACAATGGCCCGCCACGATGCAAGCGAAAAGCTGTAAATATTAACGGTTTTATGACGAATATCGGCGTAGCTGTCGGTTGTGCCTTTTTGAAACCCGGTAACCCTGTTTGTTTTATTAACCGAAACGGTTGTTCCATTGAGCCATGGTTGCATTGTAGCAGTAGCCATTCTATCGGGAAATACCATCTCGTTAAGCAAAGAGGTGTTTAGTACCAGGTCGCTTTCGAACAGCACAAAAGGTTCGTTTACAATGTTACGCGCCAACCACAAGGAATAAATATTATTTGTAGTTCGAAATAATGGACTATGGATATACTCTATGTTTAGATTACCCGATTTACGCCCCAGAAAATCCATGATACATTCTTTTTTGTAGCCGGTAACAATTACCAGACGTTTAAAACCTTGCTTTTTAATATTCTCGACAAGTCTTTCAAGAATCGATATTTGGTTTACCAGGGTAAGGCATTTGGGAGAGCTTTTCGTTAGCGGAAAAAGTCGACTACCTATACCAGCAGCAAGTAGCAATGCTGTGCTTATACGATTGTCAACACAATTGCTGTCTGAATCCATATTCATACTTAATTCAATTGGTATCATCAAAAAAAAACATAAACGCCCGATTAAAGCATTTATGCGTACTAAGTATTAGTACTTTGATGGTGGTTCTGCTTACTGATAACTCAATTATAAGTATGAAGTCTGCTGATATAGTGTAAGACAGCTTTTAAAAAAGCTCATCAACAAAAATGATAGTGAATAATTGATATCAAAAGATATGTAAACCTCTATAAAGGTACTCTAATAATCCTGACTTGCTAACTGCGAGTTATTCTTCATATTTTGAAGGAGTTAACAACAGGATAAAAGATATACGTTTAGACGGAATAGAATTATAACACAATAAACAAAGCACTTTTTTAAAGGTGTGGGGCAATTTAATACATAAAAAAAAGCCTAAGCCGCTAACACTTAGCTTGCTTAGGTTTTTTTATAGTGACCCCAACGGGATTCGAACCCATATCGCTGGAACCGGAATCCAGTATTCTATCCGTTGAACTATGGGGCCAGTTATACCGAAACCATTATTTTCGGGGCACAAATTTAAAAAACTTCATCTTACTATTGTTATCAATTTTATTTTTTATCAAATTTATCGGAAACTCGTTTAAATTTTGTTTTTGGAAGATGTTTTTAATGTATTGAGTTCTTAAACGATTCAAAATTGACGATAATAGCATCGCTATTTGAGGAGATTTTGAAGAAGTATAAGGGCTCAAGACACAAAAACACCCCGAAGGATAAAACTTAAACGAGTTTCTCAGCCTCTGCTAACCGAAACAACACTATTTTTGCAAAAAATAACAAATGCAAAAAAACGAAGCCATACAAAAAATCAATAAAGCGTTTTGCAAGCGCGAAGCTCTTTTCTTTGCCATTAGCTTCGATATGAATCATTGCTGGGCCGGAACACCCGAAGAGGCTCGGCAAAATGGTATTCTTTTTGATTTTAACAACAAGAAAAATTACCCTGACCATGTACATGAAAAAGTTGACATCCAACTTCAAAAATATCCTGCCGGGTTTGCCGGGTATAAGAAAAGCTTTAACACGGTTATCAGCAACATCAACAGGGGAAACTCTTATCTGGTAAACCTTACGGCTTCAACACCCGTTGAAACGGAAACAACATTACCTGGTATTTTTCATAACGCAAATGCTAAATATCGGTTGTTATTCAAAAACGATTTCGTGGTTTTTTCGCCCGAAACTTTTATCAGGATAGCAGGTAACGAAATATCAACATACCCGATGAAAGGAACCATTGATGCCAGCCTGCCCAATGCATCAAATACCATCCTCAACAGCCATAAAGAAATGGCTGAACATGCAACCATTGTCGATTTATTGCGAAATGACTTAAGCCGCCATGCCACAAACGTATCAGTTGAGCGCTTCCGTTATATCGACACTATACATTCAAACCACAAGAAATTGCTGCAAGTAAGCTCACAAATTTGTGGCCATATTGAAGATGAACAATTAAAAAGTATTGGAAACGTTATATTTGATATGTTGCCAGCCGGTTCAATTTCAGGAGCCCCGAAAAAGGAAACCCTTAAGATTATAGAACAGGCCGAGACGCACCGTAGAGGTTACTACACCGGAATTGCCGGATATTACGATGGGCATACGCTCGACAGTTGTGTCCTTATCCGTTTTATCGAAAACCAAAATGGCAAACTGGTGTATAAAAGTGGTGGCGGCATCACTTCGCAAAGCAACGCTACAGATGAATACAACGAATTAATTGACAAAATATATGTCCCTGATAGTTGAATCCATACGAATTGAAAACAAACAGCTCCAAAATATTGATTTACACAACGAGCGTTTTCAAAAAGCGCGCAAATCAATGTTTAACGAATCTGCCTTTATCAACATCGAAGAACATGTTAAAATACCTGCAGGTATTACTAACACCCGGTATAAATGCAGGGTGACTTATGATGGCAACTCATTGTTGTACACTATAAAGCCCTACTATCAGCGGACTGTTAAGACTTTGCGAATTGTACACATCAACCACATTGATTACTCCACAAAAACCGACAATCGCGAACAACTCGATAAAGCTTTTGCCCTGCGCAACGGATGCGATGATGTTATTATCGTAAAAAACCGTTACCTTACCGATGCATGGGCTTCAAACATTATTCTATTTAACGGAAACGAATGGCACACGCCTTCTACGCCTTTGCTTCGGGGTACTCAGCGCGAATACTTAATACGTTCGCAGCAAATATCGGTCAAAAACATAACAGAACAAGACCTCTGGAAATACTCGAAAATAAAACTGATTAATGCAATGATTGACTTTAACCGTGCTCCTGATATTGAAATATCTACAGGTGTTTTTAACGAGGACAAAACAATCTCCTAATTGCCCTTTTGATAAAAATGTAATGCATAACAAATAAAAATTCCATAATTTTGGCACGTCAAACTATTCTAAACAAAACTATGAACAACGAAATGCCCAATAATGAAATTATTGCTTCTGACATTTCAACAGAAGACTATAACACCATTTGTAACAAAGTGCTGGATTACATTTTATCGTTTACCAATGAAGACGAAACGACACAAAAAAACTTCATTCTTAAACGCGAGCACACCAACCGCGTAACCGGTTACAGCGAAGTACTTTCACGGAACCTTGGAATAGAACAGGACGACGTGCTTACAGCTCAGCTCATCGCGCTCATGCACGACATTGGCCGCTTCAACCAACTGGAACAATACAATACCTTTAACGATTCACAGTCGGAAGACCACGCACAAATGGCACTCGACATTATCCGTGAAAAAAGGTGGATTAACAACCTTCCCGATCATGTTCAGGAATACATCATTAAGGCAATTTATTATCATAATAAGCTTTTTGTTCCTAAAAACGAAAACGAGAAAACAGTTCTACACTCCAGAATTATTCGCGATGCCGATAAAATAGACATTCTGGATATTGCCATTAAAGAATACCAAAAAAAGCCCGGCGACAGGAATGATAAATTCACGCTTGAGCTTGAAGAAAAGCCACAAACAACCAAAAACATTGTTAAAGCAGTTATTAACGGCAAACTTCCCGACAAGAAAAATCTGAAAACAGTTAACGATTTCAAATTGATGCAAATGGCCTACGTTTACGACATCAATTACAAAAAAACGTTTTCAATCATAAATCAAAAACAATATCTGAAACAGCTTTTTGACAGCCTGCCCAAAAATGACGATGTTTTTGAAGCCTACCGCAAAACAAAAATACATGTAGAAAACCAACTGATTTAATTTTATGGTCGTATGTCAATGCAAACAGGTCACAAAATAAGTTTATGATTGTTTT
>JAQIDF010000265.1 GCA_027858145.1 Prolixibacteraceae bacterium
ATGTTGAAGGAACACCCGATGTAATTTTACTGGCAAGTGGTTCAGAGGTAAGCACGTTGGCTGAAGGTGCCGAATTGCTTGAAAAAGATGGCATCAAGTGCCGCATTGTTTCTGTACCATCCGAAGGATTGTTCCGCACACAACCTGCAGAATATCAGGAAGCAGTTCTTCCAAAAGGTGTTAAGAAATTTGGTATGACAGCCGGATTGCCTGTGACCCTCGAAGGACTTGTAGGTGACGACGGCAAAGTATTCGGAATGCCATCATTCGGATTCTCTGCATCGTACAAAGTATTGGATGAAAAACTTGGTTTTAACGGTCAAAACGTTTACAATCAGGTAAAAGATTTGTTGGGATAATAAATTGATTCCCATCATAGTAAAAAAGCAGGCCATTACGACCTGCTTTTTGCTTCTTCCCCTTCTATCAATCGAATTTAAATTCAACTAATCCCATTCACACTATTTTCTAACCTAATACTATATTATGCCATAAATTTTTCGATATCGGCCTCAACGTCACCTTTCATGCTAATCCCGAACTCTTTGACAAGAAAATCGGCTACCGCAGGTGATAAAAATGCCGGCAATGTTGGCCCTAAATGAATGTCTTTCACACCTAGGTACAGCAAGGCTAACAATACAATTACCGCTTTTTGCTCATACCATGCAATGTTGTAAACAATCGGCAACTCGTTGATATCGTTCAACTCAAATACTTCTTTCAATTTCATGGCAATAACGGCCAATGAATATGAATCGTTACATTGTCCTGCATCTAAAACACGGGGGATGCCGCCAATGTCGCCCAATGGTAATTTATTGTAACGATATTTTGCACAACCTGCTGTTAGAATTACGGTATCATCAGGCAATTGTTGGGAAAAATCGGTGTAATAATCACGCGATTTCATGCGCCCGTCGCAACCAGCCATAACAAAGAATTTCTTGATGGCCCCACTTTTCACGGCGTCAACAACCTTATCGGCCAACTGAATAACCTGGTTGTGTGCAAAACCACCAACAATGGTTCCTTCTTCGATCTGCTTAGGTGATGCACATTTCTTAGCGTGCTCAATTATTTCACTAAAATCTTTCGTTTTACCATCTTCACGGTCGGCAATGTGCTTTACGCCTGGGAAACCAGACGAACCAGTGGTATAAACACGGTCTTTGTAGCTGTCGGTGGGCGGCACAATACAGTTGGTTGTAAACAATACCGGTCCGTTAAATGCTTCAATTTCTTCTTTTTGTTTCCACCATGCATTGCCATAATTACCCACAAAATGCTCGTACTTTTTGAATTTCGGATAATAGTTAGCCGGTAACATTTCGCTATGGGTATACACATCAACACCGGTTCCGTTGGTTTGCTGCAACAACTCTTCCATATCTTTCAGGTCGTGACCGCTAATTAAGATTGCCGGATTATTGCGAACACCAATATTTACCTCTGTAATTTCGGGATTCCCATAACTTTGTGTATTCGCCTTGTCGAGTAAAGCCATAACATCAACACCAAATTTACCGGTTTCCATAACCAATGGCACCAACTCATCCATCCCGATATCGGTACGTGTAGTTTCGGCCAATGCCTTGCTAATAAATGCAAAAATATCTTCATTGGTAAAACCCAAGTTTGCAGCATGTTCAGCATAAGCAGCCACACCTTTTAAACCATACACCACCAATTCCTTAAGCGAACGTATATCCTCGTCGGCTTCCGATTTTACACCAACAAGTATAGCCTTGCGTTCTAATTCCTCAACATCATCGCTGTACCATATTGCCGAGCTGTGAATATCAGACGGCAGTTCAACACCCAAAGCAGCCAGCTTTTGGGTTATTGATTTACGCACCTCAAAGCCTTCTTTTATTTTATCCAGAATCTTCTGGTCATCGAAATTGGCATTGGTAATGGTCATAAACAAGGCCTCGTAAATGTATTCATCGGCCTCACTTAGGGTAAGCTCGTTCTTTTTGGCAATATTGTTCAAAACAGCCACGCCCTTTGAAATAAAAACCAGCAAATCCTGCAAGTTTGATACTTCATCGGTTTTACCGCAAACACCTTTCACGGTACATCCTACTCCTTTTGATGCCTCCTGGCACTGATAACAAAACATGTTGTCCATAATGTTGTCCTCTTAATTATTCTGTTTCTGATTGTTTACATTTTTATATGTACAAAAATAAGAGACAACAACATCCTGAATTGTCACGTATGTTACAACATTGAAAAAAAATAAAAAAGGCTGCCAATGTTTAGAAACCACATGTTCGGAGCCTGCCATACCCACATCGAGCACAACGGCATCCAGGTTTTGTCGTTCAATTGTTAAGCGATAATGAATCAACAGCTTTTTGCAGACCATAAGTTTTGGTCAAATTTTCTATTCTGATATCCATTTTCTGTTTAATTTGATTTTGGTGTCACGAAAATATAAAAACATCTTTTTTCCATAAAGAGAAAAAAACCATTTTAAAGAAATTTAACAGTATGAATTAAATTACTACTTTTATTGATAACAAAACAACCCACTACCATGAAACAAACGATCATCATATTAAGTCTGATTTTACTTTTCAATATATATCCAAATCCATTTAGCAACGAATTACATATTGGCAATAAGCTAAATACTGATGATATGATTATTGATGAAAATGGAGATATTCTGATTTCAAAGAAAATGGTAAAAGAATAAGAAACAGTTAAAGTTTATTTGTAAAGCTCACAAAAGAAAGACTTAATAATTAATCAAAAACGATGCACAACTGTTAAGAAACTCGTATGTTTGAGTTTTATCCGTCAGGATGTTTTTACATCTTCCAAAAACAAAATTTTAACGGTTTCTAATTTTTCGGGCTAACTGCACTTCAAAGACTAAAAACATGAAAAACATACGTATACCTGCCGTTTTAATAAGTATCTTTATTTTCTTTACGATAGGCGCAGCACAGGCGCAGCACTTAGAAAAGGAAGTTAGTTTTATTCATTATAAGTACACCCCGTTTTATAACCTTAAAAAGATAGGCAACACTGAAATTTTCAGGGGGAACAATAAGAAAAAGAAATATTTTGAAGGCTGGTATTTCAAGATGGTTTCAGATGACGAATCGCACATTCTCAGTGTTATCCCGGGAATATCATTATCCAATAACGGTGAGGAACAACATGCTTTTATTCAACTAATTGATGGCACTACGGCACAAACACAGTACTTTACCTACCCCATCTCCGACTTTTCTTACTCAAGAAAAGAATTTGCCGTCAAAATTGCAGATAATTACTTTTCAAAAAACAAAATCATTTTAAATTTAAAAGATAGCATTTCACAAATCTCCGGAAAAGTAGAAATGCATGATTTGGTTGACTTAAAATCAAACAGTTTTATGAATCCCGGGATCATGGGCTGGTACCGTTTTGTCCCTTTCATGCAATGTTATCATGGTGTAGTAAGTCTGACCCATCGTTTAAAAGGTGAACTGATTATAAATAACGAGCAGTTCAATTTCACTAAAGGCAAAGGATATATTGAGAAGGACTGGGGAAGTAGTATGCCTTCATCGTGGATATGGATGCAAAGCAACCATTTTACCGATTCTACCAGTTCATTTATGCTCTCGGTAGCCGATGTTCCCTGGCTGGGAAAATCATTTACCGGTTTTTTAGGCTTTTTTTACCACAATAACGAGGTATATCGCTTCGCTACCTACCGCAACTCAAAACTCACACTGGAAATTGCAGAAGCTAACCAATTGAAAATAAGAATCGACAACCGAAAAAACTCTTTTATCATAGAAGCCAGGTCGAACACTACCGGCATGTTAAAAGCGCCTGATAAAGGCTCAATGGACCGTAGGATACCGGAAAGCATAGATGCAACTTTAAAAATTACCATGAAAGATAAAAAAGACCAGATTGTATTTATCGACAGCACCAATATTGCAGGCCTTGAAATGGTGGGGGATTTCAAAAATTTTGAAAGCGATAGGAAGCGATAGGAATCAACTGACTTCAAGTGTCTTTTTGATATTTATGTTACATAAAAAGCCGGTATTTCAATCAAAGGGACAATACAGAAGAATTTGGGTATTTTCATGAAAAACATTTTACTATTCGGCTTGTTTAAACATTATTCCTTATTTTTGAAAAAACATAAGAATAGGATGATTATAATTGGAATTGCAGGCGGAACCGGTTCCGGAAAAACTACGGTAGTTAAAGAAATAACCAAACGGCTTAATAAAGAAGCGATAGCAATTATTCCCCAGGATGCATATTACCGGGACAATGAGCACTTACCCCTCGAAGACCGGCAGAAAATGAATTTTGACCATCCGGATTCGATTGAATTTGAATTGTTGATAGACCATCTCAAACAACTTAAAGAAGGTGACAGTATTGAACAACCCATCTATTCATACATCACCTGTACGCGTGCCGATGAAACAATCACGGTATCGCCCACACACATCATCATCGTTGAAGGGATTTTATGCCTTACCAATTCGAGGTTACGTGAGCTCATGGACATCAAAGTTTTTGTGGATTGTGAAGCCGACTTACGCCTTTCACGGGTTATTCAGCGCGATATTATTGAACGTGGTCGCAATGTAAAGCAAACACTTAACCGGTACGAACAAACCGTACGCCCCATGCACCTGCAGTTTATAGAGCCCAGCAAACGATATGCTGATATTATTGTTCCGCAAGGTGGACAAAATAAAGTGGCCATCAATATATTAACACAATTCATAGAGAAACAATTTTCTGAAAAATAAATTACCATGCTCGAAAATATTAACATTGAAAACGTATTATTTATCGACATTGAAACAGCACCGCTTCATGCTTCGTACGATGAACTTTCGGAAAAGATGCAAAAGCTGTGGGACAAAAAAGCAGCATATTTCTTAAATGATGAACAATCACCAGCAGATGTATACGAACGTGCTGGAATATATTCTGAATTCGGGAAAATTATATGCATTTCGGTTGGCACCATGTACCAAAAACAAGGCGACTGGAAATGCCGTGTAAAATCGTACGCCGGGCACAACGAAAAAGACCTGTTGTACGGTTTTGCAAACATGCTCGAAAATTATGCCCGTCGTGGCGCTGTTAAGCTTTGTGCCCATAATGGACAGGAATTTGATTTCCCTTACATTGCCCGCCGTTGCATAATAAACGGCATAAAACTGCCTAAGATACTCGATATCGCAGGCGCAAAGCCATGGGAGGTTAAAGATGTTTTGCTTGACACACTTCAACTATGGAAATTCGGTGATTACAAACACTATACATCGCTTGATTTACTTTGTGCCGTTTTTGATATTCCAACGCCTAAAGATGACATTGACGGCAGCGAAGTGGCCGGCGTTTATTATAAAGAAAATGATTTGAACCGAATTATAAAATACTGTGAAAAAGACGTCTTTGCACTGGCCCAGTTGTTTCTCAGGTATCAGGGAAAGTCCATTTTACCGCCCGAAGCACTCGAATCGGTGTAATTTCACCCAACAACTTGTCATTTATACAAAAAATATAGTTTATTTGCACTTTCAAACAAAACTAAAAATACCTGTGTTGCAATAATGAAGAATACTTATTTCGATTTAATTGAGCAAAGCTATTATTTCCCTCAGGAGGGATTTGACCTGCGTGATGAGTACCTCACTTTTCAAGGTATTTCAATGAAATACCTTATCGATAAATACGGAACACCTTTCCGGTTTATTTATCTCCCTAAAATTGGGGATCAGATAAAAAAAGCGCGCAACCTGTTTAAACGCACGATGAAAAGACATAACTATCGTGGGAATTATCATTATTGCTATTGCACCAAGTGTAATCACTTTCATCATGTTATTGGCGAAGCACTAAAAAATAATGTAAACCTTGAGACATCATCATCTTTCGATATCGATTTGATACGAAATTTATATGCCGAAAAAAGAATCGATAAAAACCGTATCCTGATCCACAACGGCTATAAAACCGATGAATATCTGCAAAAAATAATTGAACTGCAAGAGTTTGGCTTTAAGAATTCCATTATCATTCTCGACAGCACAAATGAACTGCACCGCATTGAAAAACTGGCCAAAGGGCGCAAAGTTCGTATCGGTTTGCGCATGGCAATAAATGAAGAACCACAATCGCCTTACTACACTTCACGTCTGGGGATTCGTCATGCCGAAATGCTCGATTTTTTTGAAAAAAACATTAAGGATAATCCCAACGTTGAAATGCAAATGTTGCATTTCTTTGTCGATTCAGGTATAAAAGACAGTCTGTACTACTGGGGCGAATTTCAAAAGGCGTTAACATTATATGTTAAACTGAAAAAACAATGCGATACTTTGGTCGACTTCAACCTTGGCGGCGGCTTCCCTATTCGCAACCACATGGGCTTTGAATATAACTATGAATATATGATTGACGAAATCATAAAGAACATTAAAGAAGTTTGTGATAAAGAAAATATTTTTGAACCCAACATTTATACCGAATTTGGTAAGTACACCGTGGGCGAAAGCGGGGCAATCATTTTTAAAGTACTGGAACACAAGCAACAAAACGACACCGAGAGCTGGTACATTATAAACAACAGCCTGATGAACACCATTCCGGATGCATGGTCGATACACGAAAAATTTATTTTATTGCCAGTAAACAAATGGCACAACGAATATAAGCGGGTAAACATAGGCGGAATCAGTTGCGACCATTCCGACTATTACAACTCCGAGGACTTCAACCAGGAGGTGTTGTTGCCATCGTTTGACGATGATGAAGAAGAACCGCTGTATCTGGGTTTCTTTCACACAGGGGCTTATCAGGATGCGATAAGCGGCTATGGCGGTATAAAGCACTGCCTTATACCCTCGCCTAAGCATGTTATTATTGATCGTGATGAAAAAGGCAACTTTGTTGATTATGTTTACCGTAATGAACAATCAGCCGATGAAATGTTTAAAATACTGGGGTATAATAAGAAATAAATTTCTAATCAACCAAAATCAAACCTTCGCTTTTGCCGGTAATGCATTGCCCACCATTGGGGGTTACAATAAATGAATCTTCAACACCAACCATTCCAACTCCTTCAATGCCTTTCTTGGGCTCGATGGCAAAAACCATATTTTCTTCGAGCGGTGCTTCAAATCCTTTTGCTATTACCGGGTACTCATCAACAGTCAGACCGATGCCATGACCTAAAAACTTCACTTTCCGGTTTCCATACCCCATAAAATTTTTCAAAAAATCCGGACTCAACTTTTCTGTCACGGTCTCGTATATTTCTTCGGGAATATTATCTGGTCTGAGCAATTCTGCCGTTTGTTTCTGTATATCAACACACTGATTATGTATGGCTATTATCTCATCAGGCAGTTTTTGTCCAAACATGTAGGTCATGGTCTTATCCGAATGATAACCGTTCACACCAATCCCCATATCAATAAACACAAGGTCGCCTTTCTTCAGTTTCCTGTTTCGGCTTCCAAGTCCGGGCATTGCAGCATTCAGCCCACGATGACCGCCCGGGCCGTCAAAATTCGTAGGGAACAATGAATTATCGCCAAAACTCAACTGTGCCACGGCAATTTCAGTATCAAACATGGCAAACCGTGCTGTTCCCTGATGGCCTTCCTTCACCATCACCTCATAAAGCTCAGCCGCCAAATCGGCCTCGGTCATACCTTCACGTAATAATTCAGGCACCCTCACGTCTAAAACACGCTCGTGAATGCGTCCGGCCTGCTTCATGTATCCCAGCTCCCAATCACTTTTAACGACCCTTGTTTGGGCAATTTGAAAATCGAGTGATTTATACTGCGTAAAAGGAAAATGTTTCTGAAAACGCTGAAACATTCCCAGGGGCACAAATTCTGTTTCCAAATAGATATGATCAGGTAAATTTGAATAATCAACTGCTGCATCACGGTAACTATTCATCGGTTTAATAAGTGGAAAATCCGATTCCTGTACAGAACGCTCATAACTACGGCGGGCCCATAAAGTTGCACCTTTATCACGCTCTATTACAAGCATTCCCTCTGGCATTGAACCGGTAAAATACAAAAGGTTTATTTTACTAAAAACGACAGCCATCTGCCAATCGGGACAATCATGGCTCATGATTTGGTAAAATTTATTTATCCTGTTTTCGAGCTCTATAGCTGGTGTTTTATCTTTCATCTTTATAATTTCTTATCATAAAATCACAAAATTAAAAGATTTTAAACAATCTGACGAAAGAAGACATTCAAAATAATATTCAGCCGCATCAATTGTAAAAGAGCATATCGATACAAAAGATTAAGATTTTAGGCAACATCTTTCATACTCAAGAGTTATTGAGATAGAGGTTCTTTAACAGGATAAATATTTTAAAAATATTTATTGATAAGTTTAACAAGAAAATAGATTTTTATGAGAAGAATAAGAAAACTGGTATTCCCTTTATTTTTATTGTCAATTATTGTAGGGTGTAACGAAGAAGAAGTAGTAATAGAAGACAACAATCAAACGAAGGGGAATTTATCAATCCAATTAACAGATGCACCTTTTCCCTCAGATTTGGTTTCAGAAGCTAATGTTACAATTAACAAAATTGAAGTCAGAAAGCGTAATGAAAATGACGGAAATCCATTCATTACCTTATCTGAAGAAGAAAGAACGTTCAACTTATTGGAGCTAACAAACGGCATTACAGCTACGCTTGCTGAAATAGAGGTCGATACAGGTGATTATAATCTTATAAGATTGTATGTTGCCGATGCTAACATTGTAACAAATGATTCAACTTATAATCTTAAAGTACCCGGTGGTTCTGCATCCGGAATAAAAATTTTAATCAATCCATCGGTTGTGGTAACATCTGATACAACATCACAGGTACTACTTGATTTCGATGTTAGTCAATCATTTGTCGTCCAAGGAAATCCAAACACACCCGCAGGTATTAAAGGTTTTATCTTTAAGCCTACAATCAAGGCTTCTAATTTAGCTGTAAGCGGCCAGTTAACTGGCATGGTAACCGATAGTTCGGATACTGTAATACAAGGTGCACAAGTTGCTGTTTATACAGCAGACACGCTACACACCAGTACGTTATCAAACGATGCCGGGAACTACACCTTTGCCGGACTTAATACCGGGAACTACGATGTTACAGTTGAATACAACGATTATAAACCCGTAACCATCGAAGATATTGAGGTTATTGCTGGCAAAAGTGTTACTCAGGATGTACAGTTAACAGAAACAGAATAGCTTACTCAAAAATTATTCGATTAAAATCGAGCAGTCACAAAAAAACGACAGTCAAAATAAATTGGCTGTCGTTTTTTTTAATCATCTATTTTTACAAGTAATATCATTAATGACTCATCATCATTTGCATAATCCCGCCACCATTGCGGACATTGGTATAACCCAATTGCATCAGCACCTGTTGGGCATAAGCCGAACGGGCACCGGAAGCACAATACACAACAATTTCGCGCGAAGGATTTTTTCCAAGCTCTTCATAACGGTACATCAACTCGTCAAGCGAAATATTGATAGCACCCTGAACTGCTCCTCCCCTGAATTCTTCAGGTGTACGCACATCAACAATTATAGGTTCATTGGATTCTTTTTCAACCTTAGCCTCTGGTTTTTCTGACTCTTCTACTTTAGTATCTTTCTCTCCGTCAATCGATTTTTCTTCAACCGGAAGCAATTCAATTTGTAAGTGTTTAAAACCTACTGTACGCGCATGGCGCTGAAGAGAGATATGTCCTCCCGATATATTAAACACATCGTTAAATCCGGCTCCCAGCAGGGTACGCAAAGCCTGGTGGCCTTTCTTTCCGGTTTCATCGTAAACCAGAAACGTACGGTTTTTGGGAAGGGTACTGATTTCTTGCTGCAATATTTCCAATGGCAAATGTTTTGCACCCTTTACATGGGTCTTTTCGTAAGCAAAAATATCACGTACATCGACAAACACCGGGTTATGCGCTTCAACAAAAACATCAAGTTCAGAAGTTGTAACCGACGGGCTGTACCCTGTCATACGGTTTTCGGCCGTAAATGCTGCCATGTTCAGTGCATCGTTGGCGGTGCCAATTGGTGGCGAATATGCAAAATCAATATCAGCCAGGTCGCTAACGGTAAGTTTTGAGGCCACAGATGTAGCAACAACATCAAGACGTTTATCAGCACCTTTGTATCCGGCTGTTTGACCGCCCAGCACTTCACCTGTTTCACGGTTATACACCAATTGCACTGTTACATTCTCGGCACCCGGGTAGTATGCTGTATGGTGTTCTTTATGAACCACAACCGCATCGGCATTGATACCCATCGAACGGGCCTGTTTGAGTGATAAACCTGTAATACCGGCTACGGCCTCAAAAACACGCACAACCGAAGTACCAAGTGCACCCTTGTAGGCATGGTTCCCGCCCAGTGCATTTTCGGCTGCAATTCGTCCCTGCCTGTTTGCCGGACCTGCAAGCGGAATGCGAACCTTTTTACCATTTACACGGTGTTCAATCTCCACCATATCGCCGGCTGCAAAAATATTTGGGTCTGATGTTTGCAACTGATCGTTCACCAGCAAACCTCCGGCCTCGCCTAATTCAAGCCCGGCCTCTTTAGCAAGCTGCAATGTTGGCCTTACCCCTATTGAAAGTAATACCATGTCAGCATCTATTGATTCACCATTATCAAGCATAACTGTTTTGCTGCCAATTTCGGTAACACCAGTGCCTGTATACACGTTCACACCATATGAATGCAGCTCGTTTTCAATAAACCCTGCGATTTCAGCTTCCATCAGAGCCATTACATGGGGCATCATTTCAACCACACTCACGTTCAAACCACGTTTCACCAATGCTTCAACCATTTCGAGGCCAATAAAACCGCCACCTACAACAACCGCATTTTTAGGTTCTTTCTCGGTAAGATGATTTGCAATTTTATCCATATCATCAAGCGTCCACAGTGTAAACACATGATCGTGCTTTGCTCCCGGCAAATTAGGTTTAACCGGACGGCCACCCTGTGCCATAATAAGTCTGGTGTATTCGAATGTTTTTGTGTCGCCCGTTCGGGTATCAAGCGCTTTTACATGCTTTTTCTCACGGTTAATAGATGAAACAACAGTGTTTGTATAAACATCCACACCATATTGCTCGTTAAAACTCTCGGGACTCTGCAAAATCAACTTTGACCGACTTTTTATGTCACCACCAATGTAATACGGTAAGCCACAATTGGCAAACGAAATATCAGGTCCGCCTTCAAGCATTACAATTTCGGCCGTTGGAGAAACACGGCGTGCTTTGGCAGCGGCTGTAGCACCGGCTGCAACTCCTCCTATGATTACAATTTTTTCCATATTTAATACCCCTAAAGGGGACTTTTTTGTTTGCGTTATTTTTATATATTTTCGTCAGAAATTTTTAATTTAAAATAAATAGTGTCCGGTTAAAATAAATAAAATGTATGTATAAAACTTCCGTTCTGCCCCCCCTTTAGGGGGTTGGGGGGTTCATTTTTTCAATTTCTTTCATTAAAAAATCTTTGCCCTTAACACCAACATAGCGATTTACTTCTATCCCGTTTTTGAAAAGAATGAGTGTTGGGATGTTGCGTACTTTGTGTCGCTGTGCCATTGACTGATGTTGTTCGATATTCACTTTTCCCACAAAAGCATCGCCTTTAAGTTCGGTTGCTACTTCGTTTAATGTTGGTGCCATTAAACGACAGGGTGCACACCATTCGGCCCAGAAATCAACCAGTACCAAACGGTTTTTTGTTTGCTGCTTGAAATTTTTGTCGGTAAGTGTCAGTATATTTTCATGATCCTCAACCATGGGCGTTTTTTTAATCTTACGCATGGCAAACCACCTTACCACAAACAATACGGCCAAAACCGATACCAATATTATTAATACAGTGTTCATATTTTTATGTTTTTAGTCATTAGTTTGTAATTTAAAGAGTATTGATTATTGATTGATTTATAATATTTTCTATTTCGTTTTTAGTTTTGATTCCCCAACTGTGATATACCATTTCGCTATTTATGAAGTACAACAAAAAGGGAATATTTGCCCCATGAGAATCATTAAACATGTTTTCTACAAATTTCAATTCTGGATTATCGTATTCCATGTCGAAGAATTTCACTTGCGGATATTCTTTTTGCAATGCTTCAACAATACGGTACACAGGTATTGAGTACTCGCCCATCCTACCACAAATCATCATCACGTTGGCATTATTAAGCAATGCTTCATGATATTGAGTAGCTGTTTCGATATGGTTTAAATTGGTGTACAACATGTGTTATTATTCCTGTTTAAAATTATGTGACAAAAGTAAAACACACTTGTATGGTGTGAAAGGAAACAGGGTACGGGTAGCACAAGAGACCAATTGTTTTAGCTCAAGTTTTTTATTGATTTATGTTACCTTTGCAGCAATAGAAAGAATAATAATGAAGACAATTATAGCGAGCGACAACGATTTTATTTGCGATATACAAGCTCCCTGCTTTCAAACCCTGTCGGAAGAAGAGGCCGAGCTTGTGCGAAACAGCAAAACACAAATCCTTTTCCGAAAGGGTGACAACCTCACAAAGCATGGTGCCTTTTCATCGTACGCACTTTTTATGATTAAGGGATTAGCCAAACAATATATCGAAGGAGAAGGGAACAAAAGTTACAATTTAAGGATCATTAAACCGGGGGAATTTATTGGCTTATCAACCATCTTCAACAACAAACGGTTCAACTATTCATCGGTAGCACTTACCGAATGCCAGGTTTTTTTGGTTGAAACAGAAGCCATAAATAAGGTTTCAAAGCAAAATGGTGAATTTGCCCTAAAAATCATGAACCGCTACGTGGAACAAAACGCCAATTTATATAAGAAGCTACAAACTGTTTTATACAAGCAAATGAACGGGCGCATTGCCGAAACCTTACTCTACCTTGACAGCCTGAAAAGTGAGAACAACGAAATTTTCCAGCTCCTAACGCGAAAAGACCTGGCCGATTTTGCCGCTACGTCGACCGAAAGTACGGTAAAGCTGTTAAAAGCATTTGAAAAAGACGGATTAATTAAACTTGATGAAAAAGATATTTATTTGAAAAACAATAAGGCATTAGAAGAACTCAGTTTTCGGGGTTAATACGGATCACCCCATAATTGGGGTGGACACATAATTAAGCTGTATTCATCGAAAAAATTGCCACGAATGCTCGAATATTATTCCGATGGCAATCGGAATTTATTTCGTGTTTATTTTATCATTCGTTTGTAGTTAAGTTTTAGCTCTCCAAAGTTTACGATCAATGAAA
>JAQIDF010000269.1 GCA_027858145.1 Prolixibacteraceae bacterium
GGGGTTGGTTTTAACTTCGCCCACTTAGCTTAAGCCACTTTTTTTAAATGTTTTCGAGGACGTGCCGGACAATCCATTTTTTCCAAAAGCCATTCAAATAAATCAGTATGCTTGGAATTAAAAAATCTTTCGGCTGGTGTTGTCCCATCACGATTCCTGGTATAATAATTATGTACGATGGTTTGGGCTTTCAGGCATTGATTGCTCAATCTATGTATTCCGTGATGGCGTAGTGATAATTGTGCGTTTCTACCCTCTACACAGGAACTTGATCTTTGAAATATTTGAGCACATTCCTCTGCCGCTTTTTCAAGCGTTTTAATATCGTTTTTACTGTATTCAGAAAAGGCCCCGTCTTTTTTGCTTAAAACTGATAACAACTCTTGAGATAGCTTTGAAATTTTTAACTTTTTTTCGGTATCTTTTTCCTTTCCAGCTACTTTTTGGAGATAAAACCCTGGAATTAAATATTTGTGCATTAGTTGCCTCTCTCTATCGGATATCTGTAGATTGTCCATATATAATTCGATCATATTGAAAAAGAATGCTATTGTTGCCACCATATTTTGAACAACACGATGGGCTTTCTCCACTCTTTTCTTGCATCGATCTGACAAATCATTTGTAGCATCTTTGATATTTTTAAAACGCAATTCCAAAAGTTCGGATACTTTTTGAGAGTCTTGTCTATCCCCTGTCTCTGTATTATAAGGATGGTAATCTTTTCCAATTGCAGCTTTTTCATTAGTAACCGTCTCTTGATTTTGTATGGCTTTTTCTAAAGCAGATCTTGCTTGATCTTTCTGCTTCTCAGCAAGATCAATAGTTTTTTCAAAGTTAGGACGTCTACCTGGTGGGCGTTTGAGCTGATTGTCATACTTTTCTTTTGAACTTGTCTCCTTTTCTGCTTGCGTAACTACTATTTCATATTCTTTTTTGGCTTTTTTTACAGCAGAGGCCAATGCTCCAGAAGTCCCTTTCCCTATTTCATGAGGCACATGAAAGCAATCAGATGAATGGTGTGCGTTTAAACCCTTTATTGTGTGGTTGATTAACCCTGTGCCTTCATCACTGGTTACTTGAATAACTTCTACTGGTAAATATTTAAGTGCCTGAAACACAACATCATTCCATGTTTTACCATCCCGGTGTTTAACATACTTTTCAATAATAATAAAATTTGATACCGGTTCGATTGCAACCATGCAAATTTGAGGATGAAAAGTTTCATCTTCTGCCAAAGTAATTTTTTTTGCAGGCATATTTTGAATAAGCTTTGGTCGTTCATTTTTCTCAAATTCAATTATCCAGTCATCCATTTTATTTGAAATTTTACGTTGAGTGGAATAGGAGGAAGCTATAAATGGAGACAGCCCACTTAATTTTAAAAAGGTACTGACGTTATGAATGCTTGCAACCCCATCCTTCGTAAATGCAAAATGTGCAGCAGTTACAATTTTATGAATGAGAGCCAAACCTTCAGGGCTTTCCAAAAAAACTGTTACACTGGGTAACGCATCAATAGATTCCTTCCTTGTGATCCAGTGTCGAAAAGTTGAGCGGGGTATTCCCTGTTCTTTTGTGAATTGACGTAGGCTTTTTGCTTGTTTAACCTCATCAAAATCCACGAGATTAGAGGCTACATCTTCTCTTTCCCATCGAAAGTTTTTGCTTGCTTCTTGAATTGTTTCGGTGTAGTTTATATCCATAGCTCGATTTTGATATTTCCTGGAAAATCAATTAGTTGTAGTGAACTAATTGTCCTATATCAAATCGAGCTTAATTTGTCTCGAACTTTTTTTGCCTTCCTCTATTATTTTTGCTTTTTCATTTCACTGGGCTATATTAAAACCAACCCCCTATGATCGGATGGCACCCGGAGTGGATCCTTTGGCCCCGGACAATCATATTGCCCTTATGCCCGGGGTTCTCATGGGTACGGGGGCTCCTTGTTCCGGCCGGTTTGAGGCCATCACCAAATCCCCCCTGACTGGCATCATGGTGGCCTCCTCCTGCGGTGGTCCCTTTGGTATGGCTTTAAAGACGGCGGGTTGGGATGGGATTATCATAACCGGCAAGGCAGATGCCCCCACCATTCTTGAGATTACAGACCAGGGGGTTGAGTTTAAGGATGCGGCTGTCCTTTGGGGAAAAGAGATCCCGGAGGCCCAGGCCCTTCTGGATACAAAAGAATCCAAGTCTTTGGTCATTGGGCCTGCCGGGGAAAACGGGGTGCGATTTGCCAATCTGGCATCAGGCCACAGGTTCCTGGGCCGGGGGGGGATCGGGGCTGTCATGGGGGCGAAAAATCTCAAGGCCATCCGGGCCACCGGGGGAAAATTTGTTATCAGACCCCATGATCCGGCTAAATTTAAGAAATTGTGTAAAACCGCTACCCGATATATCAACCGGAACCCCCTGAGTGCAGATCGGTATCGAAATTATGGCACCAGTTCCAATGCAAAGCCCTGTAACCAGGCCATGATCCTGCCGGTGAACAATTTCCAGGATGGCCAGGATAAAGTGGCGGTCAAGGTGTTTGGGGAGACCATGGCAAGGGATCATGATACCCGGCCCCATACCTGTAAACCCTGTACCATCCGCTGCGGCCACAAGGGAACCTTTGCAGGGGAAGAGATGTCTGCCCCTGAGTATGAAACCATCGGGCTTTTGGGGACCAGCCTGGGGATTTTTGACCTGGATCAGATTGCCCTGTGGAACAGGCTTTGCGGTCGTCTGGGAATCGATACCATCTCCGCCGGAGGCACCCTTGCCTGGGTGATGGAGGCAAGTGCAAAGGGGCTTGTTAAAAGCGATCTTGCCTTTGGTCAGGTGGCCGGCGTTGACCAGGCCCTTGAAGATATTGCTTTTATGAGGGGATTTGGTGCTCAGATGGCCATGGGCACCCGGGCCTTGTCTGAAAAATACAGTGGCAGGGAATTTGCCATCCATGTCAAGGGGCTTGAGATGGCTGCCTATGATCCCCGGGGATCATTTGGCCAGGGTCTGGCCTATGCAGTTGCCAACAGAGGTGCCTGCCATCTGTCCGCCTATATGGTGGCCCAGGAGGTCTACCTGGATTTGCTGAAACCCGATTCCGCCTTTGGCAAGGCCAAGTGGGTGAAATTTTTTGAAGATCTGACCTGTTGTATTAATTCCCTTCAAACCTGTCAGTTTACCATGTTTGCCTTTCTTTTGGAGCCGCCGCTTTCCAAATATACCCCCAAACCCCTGCTGGCAATGCTCATGCAATACCTGCCCGACCTTGCCATCCAGCTCATTGATGTCTCATTGTACCAGGGGTTGTGGAATGCTGCCACGGGTATCCGTTTGTCCAAACGAGAATTTTTACGGGCAGGGGAGCGCATCCATGTTCTGGAACGATTGATGAACACCCGGGAAGGCATTGATGCCAAGGATGATGTCCTGCCCCTGCGCATGCTGGTCCGGGGCCGGGCATCGGATGTACAAAAGAAGGTGGTTCCCCTGGAGAAAATGAAGGCCCAGTACTACCGGGCCCGAAAATTTGACCAAAAGGGTATCCCCCAACCAGAGTGTTTGGAACGGCTGGGAATTTTATAGCACAAATCTTATGGGTCAGATTTTATGGATCAGATTTTATAAATCAGGGCAGACGGATCTCAAAGGTCAGGCCTCTCTTGGTATTCCGGGCCATTATATTCCCCTTGCACCTTGCAACCTGTTTCTTTGTAATGGTCAGTCCAAGGCCCGAGCCGGGGGCTGTATTTCCCCGGGTCCTGTAAAAGGGTTTGAATATCATTTTAAGCTCTTTGTCGTCCAGGGGGGGGCAGGTATTGGCCACTGTGAAACCAACGCCCCGCCTATAACCAGGAAGGGGCTCGATTAAGATGCTTCCGTTTTCCGGGGTGTATTTTACGGCATTGTCCAACAGGTTGGAGAGAATGGATTTGAGAACGGACTTGTCCTGGTTTGCCCGCATTGTGCCAGGAAATTTATGGGCTATCCCAATGTTTTTTTGCAGGAGTTGGGAATGGTATTGGTTCAGCACTTTGTCCAGGAACTCTTTAAAATTAAAGCTTTCCAGGGCCAGATCGGATTCCTGGTAATCAATTTTAGACAGCTTGAGTACCTGGTCAATCAGGGTGTCCAGACTCTGAATGTCAGATTCCATGTTTTGGAGATACCGGTGTATGTCTTGTTTGGCCGTTTCTTTGTCCAGTTTGTCTATTTTGTCAAAAATTAATTCCCTGGACACCTGGATTCTGGTAAGGGGGCTGCGAAGTTCATGGGATACATTGGCGGACAATTCCTTGCTGCCCTGGATCATTTTTTCCATTTTGTCTGCCATGAAATTAAAGGAATGGCCCAGCTTGGCAATCTCATCATTGCCTTTGATATCTGTCCTGTAGGACAGGTTGCCATTGGCAAATTCAAGGGCGGATCGATTCAGCTGATTGACCCTTCGTGTGATCCGCCTGGCAAGGGGAATGATTAAAAGGGCCACCAACCCGCCGATGATCAATATGCCGACAAAGAAAATGCCTTCCGGCCGATCTGGATTCCGGGTATCATAATAAAGATGCAGCCGCAACTCGTTGTTGCCCTCCTTTATGGGGAGAATGGCATAATATTGGTTCCGTTTTCGGATAAAATGATAGAGGGTAATGCCGTTTTGATGATGGATCTGGCGTTGAAATCCTTTTTGGGCAATATTGACAGGGGCCGTAAATGTTTTTATCTGGATTCCTTTTTCAGGATCACTGATCCAGATTTTTAAATCAAAAAGAGAGGAAAAGGTGTCCAGCTGTTTTTTCAAATCCAGGTTCCGGGCAACGGGCAGCAAGGGATGATCGTCGATTTTTTCCTGGACCATTTCCTGGAAAATCTCAAGCTTGGGAAAGGCTTTTTTATCAAGATAATCCCGAAAGGATCTTCCCCCCAAGGTAATAAACAGGATAAGGATCAGGGTCAGGGTAACAAAAAGGACCATCAAAAAGGAGAGGAGGATCTTTAGATACAGGCGCTTGATTTTCATGGAATGTCCACAAACATATAACCGGTTCCCCAGATGGTTTTGATCCTTTTGGGGGATCCGGGGGCTGTTTCAATTTTTGCCCGCAGCCTGCTGATATGAATATCGATGCTCCTGTCAAAGACCATGAAATC
>JAQIDF010000227.1 GCA_027858145.1 Prolixibacteraceae bacterium
TTAATTAATTAATGAATGCAAATTATAAACTTATTTCATGTATACAAAATATTGAATGACTTCCCACCCCATAAAATGCCCCAGGGCAGATAGAAGAAGTGCTGTAAGTGCAAAAAGTGTTGCCGGGTGTGGTAAGGCATTACCCGCTCTTTCAGTCCAGTTTAATATTTTTGTTAAAATTCTGCGGCTCCTCTTTTGTCGCTCCATAAAACCTATTCTTGTATTGACGTTAAACTATCTTTTTTATCTGCGGCCGGGTGGTTTAGCTCAAATTTCACCTTCGACATGCTGGTTGAAATGAAGAAGATGTACATAGAAAAAGCAAATATGGCGAGGGGGAGCGGTTCCCGGGTTTTCTTGCGTAATTGACGGATGCCAAGGCTTATGAGCGCCAATAGTCCGTTGATTGATAAGAATACTAATATTTTTATTACCATTTCGATATGTTCTTTAACGATACCTTGTTCAAGAGGCGAAGGAATCATTTTGCCCGATAAAACAATAAAGGCGGCTAATCCCAAAACGATGAACAATACTTCGGCAATGGTTAGGTAAAGCTGTTTTTTATTAATCCACCCAAAGATGTATAGTGTCAGCCCTCCAAATAAAAAATATTGTGGTACGCTTCTTAATAATATTTCTAGCTGATCTGCGCTAATCATTTCTTAACAATTTTTCCGGCGTAAATGTACGATAATTTCCGGATGTGTTTTTAATGATTTTTTGCATGATTTTACAATAAAATGATGTATTTTGTGTTTTTTGCTAAAAAATACCGAAAATGATAAGACAAATAAAATATCTGGCCTTCGTTTTGATTGCAGTAGGCGTAATATCCTGTGGTGAGAAAAATGCTTACCAAACCCCTTATTCCGTTATGTTCTATAATGTTGAAAATTTGTTTGATACGATTGATACAGACAATAAAATTGATGAGGAATTTTTACCAGATACTCCAAAAGAATGGAATACCGAACGTTATGAGAAGAAAATGGATGATTTAGCCCGTGTCATCTCATCATTAGATACCGCTCAATTGCCAATTATGGTTGGTGTTTGCGAAATTGAAAATAACATTGTTCTGGAGGATTTGATTTCTCAACCGTCACTCCATTCCGCTAACTATGAATTTGTTTGGAATGATGGCCCGGATCGCAGGGGCATCGATTGTGCGTTAATATACAATCCATCGGTTTTTACGCCAGTTGAAACTGAAAATCTTACCATAAGCGATCCCAATGATGAGTTTTTCATTTCAAGGGATATTCTTTATGTGGAAGGTATAATTGATGATGAAGTCTTTCATGTTTTTGTAAATCACTGGCCTTCTCGCCGTGGCGGGCAACAAGAGTCGGAGCCCAACCGTATGTTAGCCGCTAATGTTCTTAAGAACAGGGTGGATGAAATATTTGAAACAGATGCCCAGGCAAATATTATCATTATGGGCGATATGAATGATGAACCGTCAAATATGAGCATATCAGATGTGTTGGTTGCTTTACCCAATAGTGAGACCCCTGAAAATCAACAACTGGTTAATTTGATGTATGATGAATTCGAAGACGAAAAAGGATCATATAACTATAGGGGCGACTGGAGCATGATTGATAATATAATTGTCTCAGGGGCGCTGATTAATAAAGATAAAGGGTTGAAATCACCACTTGATAATGGATATGTTTTTCATCAACCTTTTATGGAATATGTAAACGACAGTGGCGAAATGTCACCAAACCGAACCTATGGGCGTTCTTACTATGGTGGTATAAGTGATCATTTTCCCGTTTATATGATTCTGAAGTAATTATTATAAAAGAAGGGGAATGTCATAATGAAATCCCCCTTCCTTTATCAATCAAAAAATATCTGGTTATTCAAACATACCATCAATAAATGCCTTGTTTTCTTCGTACCATTCCCGGGCACCGGCCTCTTCATCGTTCTCCCTTATTGTTCCCCTTAATGAATATAATTGATCTTCTTTAAAATTGAAGTTGTTCATAAAGGCAGCTACCTCAGGGGTGATCTTCTTTAAAATACCATTTTCGATAATGAATGGTGAATCGTCCTGAAATTAGTTGACTCTTTTCTTTAGTTATTGACAGTTCTGCAATTATTGTATTTTTTATTTTATGTAATTATTGTTTTGCTTTGTCGTGTTCAAGAGAAGCGGAAGCAGGATTTATATGGGTTTTGGTCAAAGTAGATTCACTAGCTCTTTTGCCAGAATTCGTAATGAAAAGCGATACATTGGTGCTAAGCTGGGAAAACAACGAAAACAACTGGAACAAAACCATTTCTTGTT
>JAQIDF010000277.1 GCA_027858145.1 Prolixibacteraceae bacterium
TCGCGGAATGATACGCCGGGAGCACCGGGGCCTTTTCTTTCGTGTGGCATAAAATATTCGAGGCCGGGTCTGTCGGGGTCGAAATCGCTCAGGTGGCCGGCATCGCCATGCCCCATGCCGGTGGAGTAAAGGCCTGTTCCATTGTTATCGATGGCACAGGCACCGTATATTATCTCGTCGCATCCGTCGTTGTCAGCATCGCCTACGGCCAGGTTGTGATTTCCTTGTCCGGCATAGGCTTCGTTTCCGGGAGTATTGCTGTCGAAAGTCCATACATGACTGATTTGCCCGTTGCGGTAGTTCCAGGCAGCCAGCACAGTGCGCGTGTAATATCCGCGAGCCATAACAAGGCTGGGGCGTTTACCATCAAGATAGGCTACGCAGGCCAGAAAACGATCTGACCGGTTACCATATCCATCGCCCCATGTCTCGTTTAATTTTTTTGGATTGTTCTCCGTTGTGCCATCCAATCGTGCGGGGATGTAGTTTGTAGTAGCCAGTTCTTTACCTGTTTTACCATTGAAAACAGTGAGGTATTCTGGACCGGAAAGTATTTTTCCATCAATACGCCCGCCACTCGATCTGTAGTCGGCCTGGTCGTCGTCGTTTTTAGCCGGTCCTTTGCTTAAAAACGATCCGGTACCGTCTTTTGTTCCGGGCGCTGTTTTGCACGCAATTTCAGCAATACCGTCGCCATCGAGGTCGTAAACCATAAACTGGGTGTAATGTGCTCCTTCGCGTATGTTTTTGCCGAGGTTGATTTTCCACATCAGCGTACCGTCTAGCTTGTAGGCTTGCAATACAGGTTCGTCGGTAAAGCCCTGGTGTGAATTGTCATGCCCCCGGCCATTAACATGGATAACGATTTCGTACTGACCGTCGCCGGTAAGGTCGCCAACCGATGCATCGCCCGGCGCATAACCTTCGGGAAGTTTAAGCGGTATTTCAATGTAGTTGTTTTCCATAACCGATGCAGTTTGCTTATCGTTCAATTCTTCACCGTCAACCACTGACTTAACCTGGTACGTCGATTTCACCATGCCATCGTTGTCTGTGTAGTTTGATGCTCCCGATACGGGTATGCTTGCAATTTTTTCTGAATCGCGATAAATATTGAACGCTGTATTTTCGTATTCGCTGGCTAAAATGCGCCAGCTCAGAAATACACCATTATCGGTTTTTACAGCTACTAAACCCCTGTCAAGGTTCTCCATTTGTCGTTGTGCGCTTGCCATAAAAGCTGTTGCTAAAATGATAAGCAACATTGTTAAACTTTTAATGCTGATGTTATTTTTCATAATCGTTCAGTTTTTTGATTATCGTTTTTTCAAACGAACCCCAATGTTCATAACCTTTTTCGCTTAAATGAACACCATCGTTGGTATATTCTTTAATCATCATTCCCTCATCATTTACAAATTGAGAATAAAGGTCGATAAGGGAATAATATCCCTTTTCTTCATATTTTGTGAGCATATTGTTCACCTTCACGATGGAAAGTAAAGCCTTTTACATTTTTATGTTTATGACTGAATGCCCTGATGGTATCGGCCACAACATTTTGCATCTGAATGTTTTTAATAGGCATTTCTGCCTGTGCTTCTATACTTGAAATGAAATCAACACTTTTGCTTTTTATGTTTTCAATGTATATGTCGGAAATGGGGGTTAATTTTACTTCGTAGGTTGGCACAATATCCCGCCATTGGTACAAAACGTCGGTTTCTACACCGAAGATACCATTGGATATGCTTCCGGCTTTGATGTTGCTTACATGAATGTTTTTAACGTAACCACCACGTCGTTCGTTGGTTTTGATGTATATCAGGTGAAACATTTTTGCGCCATCGAGTACTTCGCAATTATCGATGAATACATTTTCAACACCACCTGAGAGTTCGCTTCCAATGGCTACCAGCTGATGCCCGTTTTTTACGGTACAGTTTCGCATGACCAGGTTTTTTGTAGGGGTATTCAGACGCCATGCATCCTGGTTGCGTCCCGATTTTATGGCGATGGCATCGTCGCCCTGATCGAACACGCAATTTTCGATGAGAATGTTCTGGCTCATTTCGGGGTCAACTCCGTCGTTGTTGTGCCCGTGTGCCATAACATTTACGTTGCGGATTACGATATTTTTCGATAGATAGGGATGAATGGTCCAGAAGGGGCTTCTGGAAATAGAAACACCTTCGAGCAGAATATTTTCGCAACGGTTGAACTGGATGAAGTGGGGGCGAAGGTTGGATGAATCATTTGTCATTACACGGTTTTCGACCGGTTTGTATTGTGCTGCTTCGTGGTAAAGCCATTTCAGGCTGTTCATGTGCGGTGCAGGGCGTCCAAACCATTTTTGCCAGGTGCCCATTTCGGCCTTCAACTCGCCACTGCCGGTTATGGCAATGTTTTCGCACTCGTAGGCATAAATTAATGGCGAATAATTGTAACACTCAAGACCTTCCCAGGTTGTATGTACCGCAGGCAGATAATCTTTTGGATTATCGGAAAAAAGCAGTGTTGCACCTTCTTCAATATGGAGGTTTACATTGCTTTTGAAATGAATTTTTTTGGTAAGCCATTCGCCTTTGGGAATTACCACAATTCCGCCTCCGTTTTTATGTGCTTTATCAATAGCGGTTGCAATTGCTTTTACATTTTTATCAATATCCCCGGGCTCGGCACCAAAGTCGGTTATGACGAACTTTTTCACACCAGAAAAATCAGGTATGGTGATGGCCGGCATATCAAATGGTGCTTCAACTTCAATGGTTTGGGTGGATATTTTGCTTGAACACGAAGCTAAAAAGATAGCTATTACGAAAATTGGTAAAATAACATGTTTCATCTGTGTGAATATTATTAAGTGTGCTACTTTTTCAAATTGGTTTTTACCGGCTCATCTCTCTCGCAGGTAATTTCCCCGTTTTCGTAAAACAGTTCGGTTACCTGTATCGAGCTACGGCGTTTTTCGTATTCCAGCGAGTCGGGTATTTCGGGACGTCGTCCCGGGTGGGTAAAGTAGAATACGAAGGCACGTTCGTCCTGTACAACCACATCGGGGTGTCCGCCCATAACTTTATCGTCGATGCCGGTGCCGGGCTTTTCGAGTATGTTTTCAGGTTGTCTGTTCCAGTTTTCAAGGTCGTCAGACTGATAGACTGCCAGCCCTTGCCAGGCATCAATTACCATCCGGTAAGTATCGTGCCAGCGGAACACTTTGGCGCCTTCGCCACGGAACGATCCACCGGCTTTTCCTTTGTCGATCCAGTTATACAGATTGGGGCTGTCGGCATAATACATGGTTTTTCCTTCGGCTTCGTTGTTATACCACATGCGCCAGTTGCCGTCGGGCATTTGTATTACACAGGCATCGATAACTTTTTCGGAGGCCAGGTTCAGTTTCGATTCAAAATCCCAGTCGATGCCATTTTTACTGGTTAGATGTACAATCCAGCGCGGATGTCTCCAATCGGTAAAAACGCCGGGAACATAAGTGAGGTACATGTGGTAAAGCCCTTCATGTTCGATAACCTCAGGCGCCCAGTGAGTGTATTCTGTTACGGGGCGGTAATTGATGTTGCAGGTGTCGCGGTATTGCCATGTAGCGCCACCATCGGCCGATTCGGCAATGCCTATGCGAGTGCCATGTACCCAGTCAACCCCTTCCGATTTTTCGAGGTTAGCACGGCGGTTGGTGTAGTACATAAACCATTTCTGTTCGGGTTTATTCCAGATAACCACCGGGTCGGCTGCACCATCGTGAACCGGGTCGCGGAATAAGGGTTTGTCGGCTGTTTGGGATTGTTTCTGATCGGTTTTACATGCTGTACCTAACGTGATAAATATTAAAAGAAGCGTGGTTAATGTCGTTACTTTCATTTTAGATAGATTTTTATTAGGTTAACCGATTGTGGCTTTAGTTTTATTTCTGGCAACGTTTTTTGATACGGTTGCTTAATCGTTTCTATCTCGAAATTATTTTTTCCGCCAACTTCATTATATTCTAATACTTCTCCGCATAAAGTTTCAATTGTAATATGAGAATTTGATGCTTCTTTAGCACCTTGAGTTTCAATCGTAACATTTTTATCAGTTGTTGCAACATTAACCAGTTTTACTAAAAGTTGGTTTTTATCAACATCAATGGTTGTACTGGCATATAAGCTATCCTGTCCGGTAAGGGGATTATTGTTGGTGTTGATTTTCAGGGATTTGTCGCCTTTGTTTTGGGCGAAAATCTGCTGAACCATGTAGTTTGGAGTAGGCGTTGCTTCGAGGTTGTTAAACCAAATCATGTCGGGATTCCATTGCCAGGCCTCTTTGTGAGCTAAAAGTGGGGCATAGGCTGTCATGGTTACAATATCAGCATTTCGTTCCAGTCCGGTCATATAAGCGGCTTCGGTAAGTGCAGCCCACCAGTTGTTACGGGCTTCGGGCGCTTTGTTTTCAATTTTTACATGAGAAGCATATTCACCAGCAAAAACCTTTGGCCCGTTACGATCGAACGAGTCGTATCGATCAGCATTTTCCAGGAACCATTCCGGTGGTTTGTAATAATGCTCGTCAACAATATCCGCATTAAGTTTTTTTAATTCCTTCCAAAGGTAAGTATTGCGTTCATCAGTTGTAGGCCCGGCAGCCGAAATGATTTTAATTTCAGGATGCTCTTCTTTTAATACTTTGTGAAATTCTTTGTACCGTTCTATGTATTGTGATCCCCATTGTTCATTACCAATTCCAAGATAGGTGAGGTTGAATGGTTCGGGATGTCCCATTTCGGCACGTAATTTCCCCCATTTTGTGTTTTCTGTTCCATTAGCAAATTCAATTAAATCAAGTGCATCCTGAATATATGGTTCCATATCATCCATCGATGCAACTTCTTTTGAGTTGTATTGACATGCCATTCCGCAGTTCAGAATTGGTAAAGGCTCAGCATCCATATCTTCAGCAAGAAGAAAATATTCATAAAATCCAATACCATACGATTGAAAATAATCGGGAGTAAACCGATGTCTGAATTCGTCCATCCAGCGAGATTTTATGAGTACCCGGTCTTCAATAGGGCCTACCGTGTTTTTCCATTGGTAGCGGTTTTCGAGTGTGTAACCTTCAACAATGCAACCACCGGGAAAGCGAACGAAGCCTGGATTTAGATTGTCAAGAAGTTCTATAAGATCTGCTCGTAGCCCTTTTGGTCTGTTTTTCCATGTTTTTTGTGGAAAGAGTGAGATCATATCAAAATCGATTTGCCCGTTACCTTCGAAAGACACCCTGAGTTTTGCCTTTTCAACAGTTTTAGATGCGGTAAATGAGGTGCTGTATTCTTTCCATATACTTTCAGGTTCATCAATTGTGCCTTTGCCAATTACATTACCGTCAGAGTCGAGTAGCTCAATATTTATTTTTATAGCCGGGTTTTGTGTTTTTGCCATGATATAAAAATTGTACTTCTCACCGGCTTTTATTCCCATGCCGCGAAATCCTTCATTTTCAACTCCTTGAATTTCTTTATCGTTTGAAAGGTTGGCGCGGAGAAAACGAGGGTTTTTACTGCCATTTTCTTTCCGGTTGATAATTAAAATTTCGCCTTTATTTATATCCAGGCCTTTTATTTTCCATCCCATGAGCGGATTACGGAATTCAAATGAGCGATTCTTTACCAATTCGGCATAAATACCGCCATCGGCCGAAAAGTTAATATCCTCGAAAAAGATGCCCCACATAGTTGGGGCAACGTCTCCAATGGGATCTTTTACGTTGATTGTTAGTTTTTGCTGTGCTGATGTGCATATACTAGCTATAACAAACACTAGTATGAATGTACTGAGCTTTATTGTTGTCATGGTTTTTTATTTATTAGTTTATCAGTTACCATCAGGTTTGATACTCTCGAACCTTGGACTCATGGGAACATCCCATTCATCGGGTATGGCCGGTTTTTGTGGATTGTAATTAGTATTGAAACGTATTATATGATTTTTCAAATCAATTGAGCTTTCTGATATTCCTTTGAGTACACATTTGGCTATTTCGTTTGCACCAAACGGGTTGAAATGGGTATTGTCGGCCAGTGCTTTATCCTGCCCCGGGAATGTATTGGCCGGATACTGTACGAAAGCTTTTTTCGACGTTTCAGGCCCCCATGTTTCATATAAAACTTTAGTCATTTCGTTGAGGTCGATAAGGGGTACGTCGTAATCTTCGGCCACTTTGCGCATAGCTGCCGGGTAGTCGCCGTGTGTGTATTCAATGATGCCTTCGCTGTTAAACGAGCGGCGTTGTGTTGGAGTTACCAGCACAGGAATGCCTCCCTTATCGCGGGCGCGGGTTACGAATTCAACCAAAAGGTCGGTGAACGATTGCCACGGGCCAATACCTTCGCCCTTGCGTTTTTGGTCGTTATGCCCGAATTCAATAAACAGGTAGTCGCCGGGTTGCATGACCGATTCAATTTTGTCGAGCCTCCTTCTACCTTTAAAGGCTGCCAGCGAAGAACCCGATTCGGC
>JAQIDF010000294.1 GCA_027858145.1 Prolixibacteraceae bacterium
TCAACATACCCCTATTACAACGAAAAAAAACTTGGAGCTGAATATTACAATAACTACACTGACTTCAGGCTTTGGTCGCCGGTGGCAAGCAAGGTGAAGTTTCGGCTGTATAAAACCGGCACAGACAAAAAACCAATGGAAACCATTGACCTGAAACAAAATGAAAGCATTTGGGAAACAAGGTTACAAGGCGATTATCATGGAACATACTACACGGTTCAGTGCCTGGTTAACGATACATGGTTGGATGAAGTACCCGACCCTCATGCTTTTGCTGTAGGTGTAAATGGCAAGCGGGGAATAATTTGCGATTTATATCAAACAAACCCGGCAAACTGGGAATCAGACAAACATGTTTTCCCTGAGCATTACAGCGACATGGTAATTTACGAATTACATGTGCGTGATTTCAGCATCGATGATTTTTCGGGCATTAAAAACAAAGGTAAGTTCCTGGGCTTTACCGAGGAAGGCACACGCTCGCCCGAGGGATTGAAAACCGGCATAGACCACCTGGTTGATATGGGTATAACCCATGTGCAACTATTACCCATTTTCGATTTTCATACCGTTGATGAAGCCCATCCCGAAAAAAATGAATACAACTGGGGGTACGACCCTCAAAATTATAATACCCCTGAAGGTTCTTACTCAACAAACCCGCACGATGGAGCAACCCGGATTACCGAATTAAAAAAACTCATACAGACACTTCACTCGAAAGGTATCGGCGTGATTATGGATGTGGTGTACAACCACACAGGCCGTACCCGGCATTCATGTTTCAACCAAACGGTTCCCGGTTATTATTACCGGCAACGCAGCAACGGGACATTCAGCAATGCCAGTGGTTGTGGCAACGAAATAGCCTCGGAGCGTAGCATGGTGCGAAAATACATTATCGATTCGCTGAAACACTGGATCAACGAGTACCATATTGATGGATTTCGCTTCGACCTGATGGGCATACTGGATATTGACACCATGAACACCATACGGAAAGAAATGAATGACATTGACCCAAAAATTGTATCGTATGGTGAAGGGTGGACAGCCGCACCAAGTCCGCTTAACGAAAAACACCGCGCCATGAAAAGCAATGTGCCAAAACTAAATAATATTGCCGTATTTAATGACGATTTCAGAGACGCAATGAAAGGCCACTGGGGCAACGAAGGAAGCATTGGATTTACCAGCGGGCAAACCCTTAACGAAGAATCGGTAAAATACGGAATTGTGGGTGCTACCGACCATCCGCAAATTAATTATGGCTACATCAATTCAATAAAATGGGCCTGGTCGATATCGCCACAACAAAGCATAAACTATGTGGCTTGCCACGACAACTACACACTATACGATCAACTCAGGAAGTCGCACCCCGATGCCGGGTTAAGACAAATTTCACGCATGGTGTGCCTGGCAGGTGCAGTGGTGCTCACATCGCAGGGCGTACCATTTATACATGCCGGCATGGAAATGATGCGCACCAAGCACGGCGATGGCAACAGCTACAAATCGGGCGACGATGTAAACATGATTGACTGGAGCCGGAAAGCGATGTTTTCTTATGTAAATGAATATTTCAGAAAACTGACAATGCTACGAAAAAAACATCCGGCATTTCGCATGACATCGACCAAACAGATACAACAGCACCTGAGGTTCTCGAAACATTACCTGCCGGGGGTTGTGGCTTATACTTTATGTAACCATGCCAACGGCGATGACTGGAAAACCATCCGCGTTATTTTTAACAACAATACCACCCCGGTTGCCTTTCCGGTGAAAAATCAAAAATGGACTGAAGTAGCCAACGGACTTGCCATTGATGAGAATGGCCTACGAACCCACGAAACACATACGGTTTTTGTTCAACCGATTTCGATGATGATGCTGATTTATGATGCTGAGGGTTGAGGGGGTAGATTGATGGAATGCTTTGTCCGCCGGAGCTTTACGCCTAGGTGGATTAGAGCGTTGGATAGATGGATTGATGGAAAACTGGAAAATTGGGGTGTTGGGTGCTTGGGGAGATTGTGATTGATGGGAAAATAGAATGCTTTGTCCGCCGAAGCTTTACGCCCAGGTGGAATGGAATGTTGGGGGAATGGTGTTAGGAGAATGGGGGTCAAGTTCTAGGTTTACCCCGTAAAATGCGACAACAGGAGGCTATTCCACAGGGGTTACAGGTTACGCTTCGCTGTTCCGGGATGCAATTTCCTTATCACCACGCGCCAATGATCTCTTTATGGCGCGAGTTTGCAACTCGTGCCAGTAATGCTTTGGAGAAAATGTTAAATTACATCCATGAAAATCCTGTAGCTGCAAGGTTTGTCGATCAAGAAGAAGATTACCCTTACAGCAGTGCCTTTGATTATTCCGGACAAAAAGGGCTGATATAAATAGTTAAAATGTATTAAGCACGAGGTGCAAACTCGCGCTATAGGTGAACATATTTTCTACCCACAGGCTATACCTAACGGCATAAACACAGGGTTCGTGAACAAGGTTGTTGACATGAATGTTATTGTACCCATCATGATATGCGGTCGTCGGCTCATTAAAAACGGATATGCCTGATTGTATATATCCAAACCGGAAAATTATTAACCACCTTGCCAAATAATCCCGTAGGGATTTAATGTGGGTAGAAATCGATGCACCAAAACGTGAATGAGTCCTGTAGGAACGGGATATGTATTATGTGATTACGCCAATATAATATTGCACCTACAGCGCAAATGGTGACGGTGAGGTGAACATGTTTTCTACCCACAGGCTATACCTAACGGCATAAACACAAGGTTCGTGAACAAGGTTGTTGACATTAGTGAGATCAATAAAACTCGACATCAAAGAAACCCGAAATGCCCTTTGGAAAAGGGCAGTCCTATTAACGCTTTTTACTTACGAAACTGCAAACCCACCAATGACTAATCCACTCAATAAACAAATGACTAAATAAACAAATGCCACGAATTCACGAATTTAAATTCGTGAATTCGTGGCATTTTTATGATATTGATTAGCTGCCTATTTCAATAAGTCCAATGTCTATAATCTAACAATCTAAATTCTAATTATAGCTTGGAAGCAATGAGTGCTTTTTCGAGTAGCGCATCATCTGCTCCACATATCCTTCGGTATAATCGAGTGTAATGTTGGTGATGTTGCCGTTGCCATCTTTTTCGACCTTATAAACCGGGTTCACAAAACCGCTATACGGTGCAAGGTCGAGCTTTTCGTAACGTTCAAGTACCTCGGCGTGTAAATTGTGGTCAACTTTTACAGCATACGTTTCAATCAAATTTTTAGCCGTTTCGTAATCGCCTTCTGACTTTACGCGTTGAACCTCAGCCAGGAACTGTCCGAATAAATCGCGCAACTTCTTGTAATCGTTAATCACGTAAAAAGTTTTTCCATCTTCAGTTTTCTTCTCAATCACCTTCTCATCTTTTCCGTGTTCGAATGTCCAGCGGGCAATAAGCTGACGGTTTCGCATATGAGCCTGTTCAATGTTGCTGCCTAATTTCACACGGGTAAGCTGTGTCATCAGCCCATTACGAATATAGCTGTCGTATTCCGCTTTGTGGGCTTCCATATCGGGTAGCAATCCAAGCTCAACAGTTTTCTTGTCGCCCATGTAATACAG
>JAQIDF010000306.1 GCA_027858145.1 Prolixibacteraceae bacterium
TTTTGGTTCAACAGGTAAAAATCGTTTGTAATGGTTTTTGTCTGAAAAATTGATTGATTGTGAACTGACAAGTATAAACCATTATCGAGTTTCGATAATCCTGCCGGATTATAGTATGCTGCATCAATACTGGTTGAAGCATTACGCGATAGGGTGCGTACATACTGGGTGCTTTGATTTGCATTGGTTAACAACCCGCCCGCGAACGAAAAGGATATAACCAAAGTAAGCAATAAGGATAAAGTAATTTTCTTCATATTAGGTTATTTGTGGTTAAATAATCTAATGTATAAAAAGAATAAGATAAACAAATATTATATTGGAATTAACTTGTGTAAGTTCTTCATATTCAGATTTTATCAGGTTTGATCATCCGAATATTCCATCATATTATTCTATAATTTTACGACCGCCAAAACCGCGGATAAATAATCTTAAGCTTCCGGTTCCACTTAGCCCGGGCAGCCATTTGCTTGTCAAGGTCGTGATCTTTCTCGTCAATAATTTCACGGCCAATCAGGGTTTCAATTATATCTTCGAGCGACACGATGCCTTCGATGCTTCCGTATTCGTTTACCACCAGCGAGATGTGTTCGTTTTCGGTAATCATCTCCTCTAAAAGGTCGCGGATGTTCATGTTCTCGGGAATCACCCTTATTTTGCGGGCAATGGCAACCAGCGACTGGTGTTGCTGGCCGCGGGCAAGCTTTTCGAGCACCTCGGTTTTCAGTACGTATTCTTCTGTATCGTCAATTGTTTTATCATAAACGGGTATCCGGGTGTGCTCAAGGTAACTCTCGTTTTTCAAAAAATCGACGAACGTAAGTGTTTTGGGGCAGGCCACTACCACTGTTCGCGGGGTCATTATTTCTTTGGCCCGGATAACATTCAGACGCATGGCATTAAACATGATGATGCCTTCATCTTTTTCAAGTACACCTTCTTTGGCCCCTAACGATGAAATGGCCTGTATCTCCTCGCGGCTCATACTTTCGGAATGCCCGCCCGAAGGCAATAAGCGGGTAATCTGTTCCGAAATAATAACCAGCGGGTAAGCTACAAATGTCATCACCCTGATGATGTATGCCGAAGGAATGGCAAGACTTCTCCAGAAATTTGCCCCAATGGTTTTAGGAATAATCTCCGAAATAAACAGGATAAGCAAGGTGAGAATGGCTGAAATAATGCCAAAGTAAGTTTCGCCAAATATTTTCACAGCCTGGGCTCCAACTCCTGAGGCACCTACGGTATGAGCAATGGTGTTAATCGACAGGATGGCCGATATTGGCCGGTCGATGTTGGTTTTTAGTTGGTACAAAAGCGCTGCCCCGGGTTTCTTTTCCAGTTGTTTTATCTCAATATATGATGTGGTGGTAGAAAGCAATACCGCTTCCATGATTGAACACAGAAACGACACACCAATGGCCAACAACAAATATAAAATGAGCAATCCCATACCTAAAATATTTCCCGAAAGGTATAAAAGAGTTGGTCAGCTTACAACTGTTTTAACAAAATCTACATTTGATTATTGATTTGGTAACCTGTGTTTTTTTTATGATTCGAGAACCGAAAAGGCTATAAAACAGCTTTAATATCATCAATTATCCGTTCTGCCAGCTCTTTTGCTTCTTTCTCGCTTTTGGCTTCTGAATAAATGCGGATTATCGGCTCTGTATTCGACTTGCGCAAGTGGACCCAATTTTCAGCAAAATCGATTTTTACCCCGTCGATATCATTCACCCGTTCGTTGCTGTACTTTTCTTTCATTTTTAAAAGAATATGGTCAACATCAATTTCGGGTGTGAGTTCGATTTTATTTTTCGACATGAAATAATTGGGATAAGCAGCACGCAATTCTGAACACTTCAATTTCTTTTCGGCAAGCAGGGTCAGAAACAGGGCAATGCCCACCATTGAATCGCGCCCGTAGTGCGATTCCGGATAAATAACACCGCCATTTCCTTCGCCGCCAATAACTGCATGGGTAGCTTTCATTTTCTCAACTACGTTTACCTCGCCAACAGCTGCGGCCTGGTAGGTTTGACCGTATTTTTCGGTTACATCGCGCAGTGCCCGGGTCGATGACAGGTTGGACACCGTGTTACCCGGTGTTTTAGATAATACATAATCTGATACAGCCACCAGCGTGTATTCCTCGTTAAACATTGTACCGTCTTCGTTAAGAATTACCAAACGATCAACATCGGGGTCAACAACGAAACAAACATCAACCATTTCTTCTTTAACACGAGCAGCCACATCCACCAGATTTTCGGTAATGGGTTCGGGGGTGTGGGCAAAATAGCCGCTTGGCTCGCAATTGATTTCTACTATATTGGAAACGCCTAGCGCCCGAAGCATTTGAGGTACAATAATTCCACCTACAGAATTAACAGCATCAACAGCCACTTTAAAATTGGCTGCTTTAATTTTTTCAACATCAACTAAACTGAGCTTCAGCACTTCGGAAATATGAAACTGGGTATAATCTTTTATAACCACCTGCCCCAGTTTCTCCACTGCAGCATAATCGAATTCTTCTTTTCCGGCAATTTTTAATATTTCGGCTCCCTCGCTGCCATTCAGGAATTCACCTTTTTCGTTAAGCAATTTTAAGGCATTCCATTGTTTCGGGTTATGACTGGCGGTGAGGATTATTCCCCCGTCGGCTCGCTCCGAAGGCACTGCAATTTCAGTAGTTGGTGTCGATGCCAGCCCAATATTAACCACATTGCATCCCATGGCCGTTAACGATGAAATCACCAGCGCACTAACCATCTCACCCGAGATACGGGCATCGCGGCCAACAACGATTTTGGCATTTTGCTTACCTGGCTTTTGTTGAATGAAAGTGGCATATGACGAACTGAATTTTTCATCGTCAAGGGGAGAAAGCCCTTCGCCCGGCTTGCCTCCAATGGTTCCGCGAATTCCGGATATCGATTTTATAAGTGTCATCTTTGTTGATTTTTTTTGTTATTACAAATATACAGGTTAAAAACATTTATCAATTTCTTTTTCGATACGATGCACCATGTAAAATGGCAGGTTAATTAAAATGAATTCTTTTCCTGCAATTGTTTTTGCCTTTTCAATACTAAATTTACCCTGCCATACCCGTACAGCAATCTGGTGCGGAACCATATCCATAAACTGGTGTAGCGACCTTAACTTACCAATACTGCCCGACTTCACTTCAATCGGTATAATTAACCCGCAATATGAAATAATGTAATCAATTTCGGCTTGTGATTGCTTTTTATTTTTCACCCAAAATTTCAGCTTCTCCATAGGGCTATTCGACCTTGCAAGTAATTCCTGACCAACAATATGTTCAGCTATTTTGCCACGATAAACATCTGTAACATTTACTGCTGTAAGCATATCTGTAAATATACCGGCCGAAAAGTTAATCAATCCTGTATCGAGCGTATGTAACCGGGGTTTCCGTTTCAGATTGGGTAATGCAGGCACAACACATTCAGTTGACGGGTAAACTAATTTAAACAACATGGTTTTTTCAATGGTTGTAAATGCTTCCTTCATTTCCCTGTACCGATAAGTTGAATTACCAAAATTCTCTAATTTGATGCGGTTCCCTGCTTCAACAAATGCAGTTGATATGATATGGCGGATGTATTGTATCTGCGATGAAGTTGGTGCATACTTTTCCACATTATCGATATACGATAATATCAAGCTTTCGTATATTGGCTGAAGTGCAGATATATCCTCATTTTTGATATACTCTTCAACCACTTGGGGCATGCCGCCAATTGTTAAATATTTTCTAAATAAACGGATTAACTCATCATGTGCATATTCAGGTATTGTATCTTTCTCTATTATTTTATCAAGTTCACTTTCATCAGTTGCGCATAAAAATTCTTTAAAAGAAACAGGATGCAATACCATGTATTCGACTCGCCCAACAGGAAAAGATGTTTTTCTGTCCAAAATAGTCTCCAGTAACGAACCGGCAGCTATTACATACAAATCGTTGGCTCCTTCGTAAAAATAACGTAACAAACTAATTGCACGACTTGAATTCTGAATTTCATCTATAAAAATTAATGTTTTTCCGCCATGGCGTATCTTCTTAGTGTGAAGAAACAAGGCCATCAATAAATCATTAAAAGAATAATCGTTCTCGAAAAGAGCGCGTTCATTTTTTCTTTCCAGGTTCAAATAAATATATTGGTCAAAATCTTTAGCAAAGATATTTACCGATGTTGTTTTGCCGACCTGACGGGCACCCCTTAAAACCAGCGGTTTTCGAGTGTCTTTAGCAGCCCATTTTCTAAAACTTTCTATGATTTCGCGTGCAAACATATATGCAAATATAAGCAACTCGAATTGATTTTTCAGTCTTCTATGTAGAAAAGTCAGGGTTGTTTTTCGGCATTCATGTAGAAAAGTCAGGGTTGTTATTTGTGTTTTATGTAGAAAAGTCAGGGTAAATGCATTAAATCGGGTGTTATTTCAATTGTATTTCATATATCAAAATAACGTTAGACGTTAGATACAGAAACTGCTTAAATTATTTTTTTGAATAGACAAGATTACACGAAATTAACATATCTAAAAAACTCGTTACGATATG
>JAQIDF010000420.1 GCA_027858145.1 Prolixibacteraceae bacterium
TACGCACCATTGTTCCAATAAAGAAAAACCTTGAAGAGAACATGAAAATAATGAAAGAAGAATTCGATTACGAGGGTGTTTCTGTAATTATTGCCAACCGCGAATGTATTCAAACGGCCATTCGGCATAAAAAAGATGAAAAAATAAACCCATACTCTGCCTTCGGCAGAATATAGCCCACAAAGACACAAAGAATATTTAAATTTTCTTCGCGTCTTGGCGTCTTTGCGGTTTTTAAAATTGTATCATTTAAAAACAACTATTGTGGAATCAATTAACAAGAACATCATATTAGCCGGTGTAGGCGGACAAGGAATATTAAGTATTGCAGCCATAATTGACTGGGCTGCACTGCAAATGGGATTAAATATTAAACAAGCCGAAGTACACGGCATGAGCCAGCGCGGGGGAGCTGTGCAATCGCACCTGCGTGTTTCGAGCGATGAAATATTCTCCGACCTCATTCCACTCAAAAGTGCAGACATTATCTTATCGGTTGAACCAATGGAATCTCTTCGTTATATCCCATTTTTATCAGATACAGGAAGAATTGTTACCTCAACCGATGCGTTTGAGAACATAACAAACTACCCGGATTATGAGGCTATTATTAACGAGATAAAAAATACCAACCGCCCGATTTTTGTCGATGCGAAGGCTATTGCCAAAGAAATATGCAACAACAAAGCGGTAAACATTATCATGCTGGGAGCCGCCACGGCATACATCGGTATTGAACCCGATCTGCTTGAAGAAGGAATAAAAACACTCTTTGCCCGCAAAGGCGAAGAGGTTGTAAATTCGAATATTGCAGCCTTCAGAAGGGGAATGGAAACAGGGGCCAAACAACACTAATCTTTAAATTTTAACCAAACCCAAAATTCATGCTAACCACAAATCAAAAATCCGTTCTACTTTTATTGTTCATTACTTTTTTTAGTGGATTATCATTAAACGCACAAGAGGAGAAACAAAAACCTGAAATCGATATTTACGGTTTCCTTCGAAATGAATTTTATTACGACACTTACAAAGGGGTTGATGCAGCCATGGACCAATTTTACCTCATGCCTCTCTACATAGGTGAAGATTCAAATGGTGAACACTTCAACGAACAAGGATCGGCACACTTAACGGCCGTTGCCACACGTATTGGTGCAAAAATTACCGGTCCTGAAATTTTCGGGGCTACACCCATGGGGAATATCGAAGTTGACTTTGCAGGTGTCACAACTGTTGATCCTGTACTGATACGTATTCGCAAAGCATACCTTAAACTCAACTGGGAAAAATCAGCCTTATTGATTGGACAATCAGGGCATTGAGTTTGTGCTGGTTCTTTGTTGGAGTCTGTTGAAGGTTTGCCTACCGGTGCACCGTTTAAGCCATTTAACCGCTCGCCACAGCTATATTTCGATTACAAACTTGGAAAAACCACTTTATCGGCAACGGCACTATACGAAAACCAATACACTTCAAAAGGCTTTTACGGCACAACAAACTCCAACAGTGCAACTTTGCCAAAACGTAACGCAGGTATTCCTGAAATGGTAATAAGTGCTACTTACCGTGGTGATAATATTACTCTTGGAGCTGCCGGTCAGCACAATACCATTCAACCCATCGATAAGACCAATGCTAACGATAAAACATACATTACCAACGAAATGAACAACAGCATGTCAGCTATGGCCTATGCTCAATACAAAACTGATAAATTCAAGTTGTTGGTGAAAAGTATTTACGGGCAAAATCTGGCCAACTTAACCATGCTTGGTGGTTATGGTGTGAAATCTGTCGATGAAAACACAGGGGCATACACCTATACCAACTACAACCATTTAATGACTTACATTAATGGTGTATATGGAAAAAAACATCAAATCGGTTTTTTTGCAGGGATAACCAAAAACCTGGGGACCAGCGACCCACTTGCTGACATTAAAAAGACTGCCGGCTTACTAACCAACATCCAGAATCTAACCCGATTGTCAGCACATTATGCCCTCAATGTTAAAAACTTTCGTTTTGTAGCTGAATATGAAAATACAACAGCAAACTACGGATCAGGTGATATGAACCAGGCAGATGGATTGTTCAATTCAACCAAAAAAGCAAGCAACAACCGTCTGAATCTTGTAATGATGTACATGTTTTAATTACAACAACATACCAAACAAACCATAAAGCAAACCGAAAATTTACTCGAACCAATGAGACCATACTGGGAAGAAGAACTCGAAACATTACCCCGGGAAAAACTGGAAGAACTTCAGGCCGAAAGACTCAGAGACACCGTTGCCAGGGCAATGCAATCAGAGCATTACAGGAAATTATACGAATCCAAAGGCATTTCGCCCGACACGATAAAAAGCATTGAAGACATACAAAAACTTCCGTTTACCACAAAACAGGATTTACGCGACAACTTCCCGTACGGGCTTCTTGCCACACCAAAAAAAGACTGCGTACGATTGCACTCATCAAGTGGTACCACCGGAACACCAACAGTAATTTTTCATAACCAGCAAGACCTCGACTCGTGGGCCAACCTGGTAGCCCGCTCACTTTACAGCACCGGAATACGCGATACCGATGTATTCCAGAATATGAGCGGATATGGCTTGTTTACCGGCGGACTGGGTTTTCAGTATGGCATTGAGCGGCTTGGTGCTTTAAGCATACCAGCAGCAGCCGGCAACAGCATCAGGCAAATTAAGCTAATGCGCGACTATGGCACAACAGCAGCCCATGCAATTCCAAGCTATCTGGGCTATTTGTACGAGGTTTTTGAAAGCGAAGGCCTTGACCCTCGTAAAGATACCAGCTTAAAACATATGATTATCGGAGCCGAACCACACACCGATGACACACGAAAACGTATAGAAGAATTATATGGTGTGAAAGCATTCAACTCATTTGGGCTATCAGAAATGAACGGCCCCGGTGTTGCTTTCGAATGCGAACACCAAACCGGGCTTCACGTGTGGGAAGATGCCTTTGTGGCTGAAATTGTAAACCCACAAACTTTGGAACCCGTCCCTGACGGCGAAATTGGCGAGTTGGTAATGACCACGCTCGACCGCCAATCAATGCCTGTTATCCGCTACCGCACCCGCGATCTCACCCGCTTTATCCCGGTTGAATGCCCGTGTGGCCGAACACACCGCATGATAGACCGTATTACCGGTCGCAGCGACGATATGTTCATCATAAAAGGATGCAACGTATTCCCGATGCAAATTGAAGGCGTGCTGATGAAAATACCCGAAGTAGGTAACGATTACCGCATCACACTCGAAACCATCAATAAGAACGACATTATCGCGGTTGAAGTTGAAATGAAGAAAGGTGCTTTCAAAGGCGACCTTGAAGAACTGAACAAACTGGCACGAAGAATAACGCACGATATACGTGATGAAATTCTTGTAAAACCCGAGGTAAAACTTGTTGAAAACAATTCGTTACCGAAAAATGAAGGTAA
>JAQIDF010000299.1 GCA_027858145.1 Prolixibacteraceae bacterium
AATGCATTGGCTCCACCGCCGGTTACATTTGCATTTATTTGTATAAATAATAAGCCATCAGCATCAGTCTGGTATAAAGAATCTGGTTCAAAATCCGACACAGTATCCCCCAACTCAAAACCCTGATCTACATCACATTGCACAAGGAGACAAAACAACATACACGCACATAATAATGCAATAATTTTTCTTAAAGACATAGTTTTAATTTTTAAGATTAAGATATTTACTTTTATTGATTAACAAAGAATAAACTCTACTAAAGGATTCCTATTCCTTATAATACCTATTCTTTTATAAATTTTCCATAATAATTTTCGCCATTTTGATTAACATATACAACGTATGTCCCTAAATCGAAACCTGACACATCGATAGTAAATTGAGTCCCATAACTTCTTGAAGAAAAAATCTTCCTACCCACCATATCAAATATTATAATGCTAGATTCCGGAGATTGGTCTTTATCCTCAATTTGAATTTTTATGTACTCACCCTACACTGCCGCGCGATTGTATCGCGTGGTTTGTAGATATTTAACTACAATAACATTATCTAACAATCCTTTTCCCCGGCATATTCAGCAGCACTACCTTACAAATAATCTCCGCATCGAAAAACGAATCCTTCTTCTACCGGATTTTGATGTATATAGTTTATTTTCTCATCTATCACTTTATTGCTCCATAATTCAATATGGCTTTAATAATTTCTTTGCTGGTAAAACGTTTATAATCAACTAACAATTGTTCTGGTTTTACTTCTTCTTTGGCTAAATAATTAGCCTGCGGCTAAACCACACGATAAAATCGTGCGGCAGCAGGGGTATAAAGCTATAAAGTTATGTTCTTATTCTACCTTCTTCACATACTCAATTAACGAGTAACTATTTCCATTTTTAGTGCTGTCGATATAAACAATGCCTTCGTCTTTAGTGAAGTACAACATTGGTTTTTGGCCTTTTTCCTCTGCAAAAACATAAAGCTCAGGATATTCTTTGTTGTTTATAGTATGATTGTAGAGTGTATCGCATAATGAACCTTCAAATTCCGTTTCAAAGTTTTCAACTTTTATTGCAATTGTCATCATGAAATTTGGTTCTTTAAATGCATATATTCCTCCAAATATAGAAGTACTATGTTTAAATGTTGCATCATAACTTTCAGTGTTATGATATAGAAGCCCTAAAGCACTTGTACTTGAAGTGTCTCGTATAATTTCTGTGAATACCAAAACTAATGTATCTATTTGAGGTTCTCTCAATAATGAAAATGAGTCACCGATATTATAAACGAGCAAGGCTCTTTCACTATCCGTAAAATAATAATTATTGACGTCATCGCTACTGCATGAAATAACAATGAATAATAATAGTACAAATGTTATTTGTTTCATCTTATTGATATTTAAAAGCAGGAGAAAGAGTTTTCTCTTTTCTCCTGCTTTGTTTATTACTGCTTTACAATTTTATTTGTGAAAATATTTGTATTACCGTTAATAATATTAACAAAATATATTCCTTTAGAAATAGAAGAAATATCTACACTTAAGTTATTATTGTTAATTTTAGTTCTTTTAAGAATAGTTCTTCCCGAAATATCTTTCACATACAATTCGGCATTTGTAAAATCTAACTTGCCAAAATCTATAGTAAAGTTTTCATTAGCCGGATTTGGATAAACAATAATATCACTATAGGGCGCTATAGAATCATTGTTATGCACCGAGATTGCAGTTGATTTTCGAACAACAATAATTTTAGATGAAGCCGCTTTTTTACCGTTTTCATCACCTGTACAAATCAAAGTATATTGCCCGTTCTCCAGACCGTTAGGCAAACAGAGTTCATTATCATGTGTGCCATAACTAGTATTATTACCTAAAAGTAACCACGAAACATTTTCGTTTGGATTTTCGCTTGTTAAATATTTTTCACCATCCGAAGCATATTTATCTCCTACAATAACCGGTGGTTCAATCTGCTCTACAGAGCTACTTTTTAACATTGGGTTACTACCATCAACACTGGCTTTAAAGGTTGCACCATTGCATAATTTAAAACCTGATTCCAGTTTTATTGAT